>CAMWLV010000156.1 GCA_947175175.1 uncultured Lachnospiraceae bacterium | reverse complement strand
GAAGCTCGTCGGGCTCATAACCCGAAGGTCATAGGTTCAAATCCTATCCCCGCTATTTCTGCCCAGATAGCTCAGTCGGTAGAGCAGAGGACTGAAAATCCTCGTGTCACTGGTTCGATTCCGGTTCTGGGCATTTATAATATGTATAAGCAGGATTTGTTGGACGCGCTGGACGGCGTGTTTTTTTATTTAAAAATTTCTTAAGAACCTTTTTTATTATAAGGATATATGATAAAATGAGAGTTGGATAACTGTTCAGGGCAAATTCTATAAATATCAGGAGGTATTTGTTTTGTACAGGGAACCGCATATTAGTATGAGAGATATAGTGTGAAATGGGAGAGAATGTATGTACGAGTATGAATTAAAAAAATATGCAAATGATATTTTTGAGTCAGAGAATTTTAAGAGTACAAAAGAATATATCCAGCATGGTAATATGTCAGTGCAGGAGCATTGCATCAATGTTGCCAAGACAAGTCTGTATATCAGGGATAAATTTAAGATCAAATGCAATACAAGAGATTTGATCAGAGGTGCATTGTTGCATGATTATTTTCTGTATGACTGGCACAAGAGCGACAAGGTAAATTCTCATAGACTGCATGGATTTTTTCATCCGGCAAGAGCTTTGTACAATGCTGAGAAAGAATATCATTTAACTGCAAGACAAAAGGATATTATTATAAAACATATGTGGCCGCTCACAGTGGTTCCGCCTATGTGCAGGGAAGCATGGATTGTGACATCGGCAGATAAATATTGTTCTTTACTGGAGACACTTCATATACATAGAGGTAGGATTCATAATCACAGAGAAAAGAGAAAATACGCTTTTATGGGTATGTCTGATCACAAAATAGCATAGCAATCGTGTAACATGAGTATCAATATCATAGAACAACATAAAAACCAGAGTGCAGAAAAAAAGGATTACAGGGGCTCATGAAACACGAGATAACACAGCTATATAACGATATGAGGTTTGGACATCGGTGAAGCGTTTTTGTATGATTTGATGCTTGTAACTATGATGGTATTGAATAGTTACTTACAAAGAAACATAAAACTTGATAGAAAGGATTATTATATTTTATGAGAAAAACAAAGATTATCTGTACAATTGGTCCGGTATCTGAGAGTGAGGAAAAATTGAAGGAGCTTCTTCTTGCAGGAATGAATGTGGCAAGATTCAATTTTTCCCATGGGAATCATGAGGAGCATCAGGTTAAGCTTGAGCGGGCAAGGAAAGTCGCAAAGGAGTTGGGACTTCCGCTTGCGACAATGCAGGATACAAAGGGACCTGAGATCAGGCTGCGGGATTTTGAGGGCGGAAAGGTTTATCTTGAAACAGGTGCTGCATTTCGGCTTACAACTGAGGAAATTATGGGAACTGCAGACAGGGCAGCCATTACTTACAAGAATCTGAAAAATGATGTCGAGATTGGAAAAAGCATATTAATTGATGACGGATTAATTGAACTCACAATCAAGGCAATTGAGGACACGGATATTGTCTGTGAAGTGGTGAATGGAGGTTATGTATCCAATCATAAGGGAATCAATGTGCCAGGGGCGATTCTTTCTATGCCTTATATCAGTGAAGTTGACAGGGATGATATTATCTTTGGCGTGAAGATGGGGTATGATTATCTCGCTGCATCATTTGTAAGGTGTGCGGACGATGTTCTTGCAGTCAAGGAATTAATCAAAGAGCATGGCGGCAGAATGAGGGTTATCTCCAAGATCGAGAATATGCAGGGAATTGACAATCTCGACGAAATCCTTGCGGTTTCTGACGGCATTATGGTGGCAAGAGGAGATATGGGAGTTGAGATCCCACTGGAGGAAGTACCAGTCTTACAGAAGAAAATGATCAAGAAAGCATTGCATCTTGGAAAAATTGTTATAACAGCGACACAGATGCTTGATTCTATGATTAAAAATCCACGGCCGACTAGGGCAGAGACGACAGACGTGGCAAATGCGATTTATGATGGAACTTCTGCGATCATGCTGAGCGGGGAGAGCGCTGCTGGCGCGTATCCGATTGAGGCTGTGAAAACGATGAGTAGGATAGCGGAACGGACAGAGGAAGATATTTGCTATGCGGACAGGCTGCAGGCAAACTATTTGCGGGAGAGAAGTCATAATTGGGTGAACAATGAGGAAGTGACGACGGCCATCTGTCATGCATGCTGTACAACTGCTATGGGTTTGAATGCAAAGGCGATTATAACTGTAACAATGTCGGGGTTTACAGCAGGAATGATATCGAAATATCAGCCAGGGTGTATGGTGATTGGATGCGCAGTGGATGAGATGGTTTATCGTCAGATGGCGCTTATGTTTGGTGTCAGTCCACTGTTGATCGAAAAAGAGGACGATACGGAGGAGCTGTTCACTGCGGCGGTGAAGGCAAGTATCGATGCTGGTTTGATCAGTCGCGGGGACAGGGTTGTGATAACGGCTGGTGTTCCTTTGGGAGTTGCGGGGAATACAAATATGGTTCGTGTTGTGGAAGTCTAATAAGATATAATAGACAGTTATGTGTTGAGGGGAACAGATGGGAAGAGTTTTTTGCATCGTTGGGAAAAGTTCATCGGGAAAGGACACGATCTATAAAAGGCTCTTACAGGATACATCACTTCATTTGAAACGGATTGTCCCATATACGACACGCCCGATTCGTGCGGGAGAGCACGAGGGCGTGGAGTATCATTTTGCGTCGATAGAGAGGATGACTCAGTTACAGGAAGAGAATAAGATCATTGAATGCCGTTCCTATGATACGGTTCAGGGTGTATGGTTCTATTTTATGGCAAAGGACAGTCAGATTGATTTGGAGAAAAATGATTATCTGATTATCGGAACTTTGGAATCTTATACAAAAATCAGGGATTATTTTGGTGAGGACAAGGTGATTCCCGTTTATATTGATCTGGACGATGGGGAACGTTTGACGCGTGCGCTCGAGCGCGAAAAAAAGCAGATCCAGCCGGGGTATGAGGAGATGTGCAGGCGTTATTTGGCAGATGCGAAAGACTTTTCTTCGGATAATCTTAGAAAGGCAGGGATCATTGCAAAATTTGACAATTATGACCTGAAAACCTGTCTGGATGAAGTGGCAGCTTATATCCTGGCTTATCAAAATCAGCCCTGAATTTACGATAAAAGGCGGGATATAGTTTATTGGATGTAAGCTGAGAGAGGTGATTGTTATGAGTTGGATTACAATGATGCCTGTAGCCATTCTCTTTGGTTATGTGATTTTTTCGATAAGCAGATACAAAAACCGACCGAAAAGAGAGCCATTTTTCTTTGAAGGCGATAAACTGGTGTTGGATGCAGTGCTGAGGATGCATGAGATTCCTGTTCTGGAAATCGATCATGTTGAATTGAAGAGCAGCGCATCCACAACGCCTTATATGATAACGATAACCGTCGTAAAAAAGAATAAGAAAACAAAGACTTCGCCTTATATGGGATATACTTCTTTGTCAGATCTGGTTGAAATGCTGGAAAAACGAGGCATCTATTGTGAGGTAACCAATGCGTGAGTGGGGTGATAGATAGATGGATATAAAGGTAAATGAGGTACAGCAGGCCGCACCGGTGCAGCAGGCGCAGACTGCACAGCCAACAGATGATTCCTTCAAATTTATGTTGGCAAGCAATATCGAGGAGGCAGGACTTGCAGAGCGGTTGAATCTCATGATGGAAGAGATTGTGATGCAGGGCGATAAGATTGTGAAGCGCATGGATGTGCGCGACATGAGGAGATACCGCACATTAATCAAAGAATTTATGAATGAGATTGTCAACCGCTCCCACAAGTTTTCTCGAGAAAACTTTCTGGACAGACGCGGGCGCCATAGGGTATACGGTATTATCCGACTTGTGGACGAGAAGCTGGATGAGCTTGCGCAGGAGCTGGTGAGTGAGGAGTGCGATAAGATCGCAATACTTGCAAAGGTTGACGAGATACGAGGGCTGTTACTCGATATATTTGCATAGTACATTGTTTCATTAAGAAGTTATGAAGGAATAGGTATGTGAATATTGGGTTAGAGTAAATGTGTTTCATGGAATCACTTAATTGTGAGGTATAGTTATCCGAATTACGTAGTTTACAATTGTGGATGCAATGTTATGCTTGTACATCATCGTGTAAATAACGGTGTATACAGCATCTGCTATTTGCGCTGGTACAAAGGATTGATACAAATATCAGGCACTGTTTTTCACTGTTATTTCTGCAACGCTGTATTAGAGTGTGTTTGGAGGTTGTAATATGGAAATCGTAAATGAAAATGACCACAACGGAGAAATGGATGTCTTGGAAGCGCAGATGAGAAAGGAGCGTTCCATGGAGATATTGAAGGCACACAATGTTCCCTACATAGAGCACCTTCCTGTGATTGAAACGTCGGATTGTATCAGGGTTAGGACTGCTGACGAGATTGCGAGACGGGCTGTGGCATGTTTGTTTGCGATTCAGGTAGCGTGTGATGCATCAGGCGGACATGCAAGTCTGAAAAAGAGCCGGAAATTTTTTGGTGAAAAGCTTGCAGAATTCGGTGTAGAGGAATCTCTTACCCGTAAGGAGCGGAAGGTGCTCCGGGATAAGTGTTCCAATCAGGAATTCTGTAGTATGACATGGAAATATGAGGCTTATTGGGTGCTGCTGTGGGCACTTGGCATTGTGGATCGGCTTGATTACCCTGCGGATGCATGTGACTGCGATTTTGCCATCAATGCAGTTGCGGACTGTAATGGAATGGATGAATTTCTGGCAAAGGTTCAGCTGCGGGATATTTCCGAGATATTGGATGAAGCGGACTTGATCTATCGATATGACTGGGCGTGTGTGGATGCGCGTATTCACGAGGAGGAGGCACCGGCAGGGTTAAATCCTGATGTGGTATTTGAGCGTCATTGCGGATTGAATTGGCTGATCGATGCGGATGGAGCTGATGACTGGGACAATGTGTCTACGAATACCTGAGAAGAAAATTTGAAAGAAAGTCACTTTCAAACTATTGATTGGTATGCGTGCCGTAGCACGCAAGGGGTATAAAATGGAATCAGGAACAGAATTTGTGACATGGAATGATGTGGTAGGGCAGAGGCAGCTTAAAGATAATCTGCAGAGTGCCATAGCGCACAATAAAATATCACATGCCTATCTGATACAGGGGGAAAAGCTGTCGGGTAAGCGCATGATTGCGGATATTTTTGCACGGGCGCTTCAGTGCGAGTGTGACCGGACGGAAGACGAGCACCAGACAACGCTGTTTGATCTGGGGACTGGCAGTGATAACATTCTAACCAAAAAAAATGACACAAGTGTCAGAATACGCCCCTGCAATCAGTGCAGGTCATGTAAACAGGCAATGAATGGCAATCACCCGGATATTATTTATGTGGTACATGAGAAGCCTAATGTGATATCGGTGGACAATATTAGACAGCAGGTCAATGGGGATATCGCAATTAAGCCGTACAGCGGGATTTATAAGATTTATATCATAGACGAAGCAGAGAAAATGAATGTACAGGCGCAGAATGCGCTTTTGAAAACATTGGAGGAGCCGCCGGAATATGCGGTGATTTTATTGCTTGCCACCAGGGCAGAAGCAATGCTTCCAACGATTTTGAGTCGGTGTGTGCTGCTGAACACAAAGCCGGTTTCAGATGATTTGATCAAGAATTATCTGATGCAGAAGATTCAGATACCAGACTACAGGGCATCGATCTGTGCTTCTTTTGCGCGTGGAAATGTTGGGCGCGCAATCGAGCTTGCCTCCAATGAGACGTTTGATCATATGAAATTGTCTGCGCTTGGTATTTTGAAAAATATTTCAGATATGGAAATTAATCAAATCGCGTCTGAGGTCAAGAAAATTACTGAGGAAAAATTTGACACGCACGATTATCTCGATTTGTGTTTCATCTGGTTTCGAGATGTGTTATTATATAAAGCATGTGGTCCACATGGCGGTAACAGTCATATTATTTTCAAAGAGGAACTGTCTGGCATTGCCATTGCAGCGAGGCGATACAGCTACGATACGATTGAGCATATTATCCACTCTATAGACAGGGCAAGGAGCAGGCTATCGGCAAACGTGAACTTTGACCTGACGATGGAGCTGATGTTTTTGGATATGAAAGCGGGATAAATGGGGGAATACAGATGAGTTTGCGCCAGTATGTGAGACGTCATCTTACTATAGTGATATGTCTTCTTTTGATCGGCTATGGCATTGCTGTGTATATTCAGAGCGCTTGTCCTGAGAAAATCGGACAGACCCAGGTACGGGGAATGAAAATTGCTTTTGACCCGATATATAATGATGACGGAAGCATGTTTCATGCAAAGCTGAACATTGGATATAGACAAGGACTCTTGATTTTGGAATCCGTATTAGGATTGGTCTGTATCTGGATCATGTATAAGATGGTTTTATATTATAGAATATTTTTCGGAATGAAGAGCTGGTGGAGTTATTTTGTGGATTTTGGCTGCGCTGCAGCAATCGCGCGGGTATTGATTCATCTTACAGGTCAGTATGTGTTAGATTATCTCTATATATGGGTCAGTAACAGCACATATGATTTTTTTGATTTCTGTATTGGAATCTGTGTGGTAGGAATGCTTATATGGTTCATTCCGGCGTGTGTGAAGTATTACAAATATAAGCATGAAAAAACAAAAGGTATGCATTTCTGGGAAAAATTCAAATGGGAGATATGGTTCAGTGTCGAAATGACAAAAATGCTGTTCTGTCCGATTAAGGCATGGTGGAAGGATATTAACTGACGAAATAATTATTAGGCGGCATGGGTTGGTTAAGAACAAAGTGAGGTAGATCAGTTTGAAGGAAGGTTACTTTCAAACGATTGATTGGTATGCGTGCAGGAGCACGCAGGGGGTATAGATATGGTAAAAGTGATTGGTGTGAGATTTCGGACAGCGGGCAAGATTTATTTCTTTGACCCGTTGGAGTTTGATATAAAACGCGGCGAACATGTGATTGTGGAGACGGCGCGCGGCATTGAGTATGGCACAGTGGTGGGAGATCCCAAGGAAATAGAAGAGGAAAAGGTTGTGCAGCCATTAAAACCTGTTCTTCGGGTTGCGACGAAGCGTGATATGGAGCAGGAGGCAGCGAATAAGCAGAAAGAAAAAGAAGCTTTTAAGATTTGCCTGGAGAAGATTAAGAAGCACAATCTTGAGATGAAGCTGATCGATGCGGAGTATACGTTTGACAACAACAAGGTGCTCTTTTATTTTACAGCTGACGGGCGCATTGATTTCCGCGAGCTGGTAAAGGATCTGGCATCAGTGTTTAAGACAAGGATTGAATTGCGCCAGATTGGCGTGCGTGACGAGACAAAGATATTGGGAGGCATTGGGATCTGTGGCAGACCGCTCTGCTGTCATGCGCATCTGTCAGAGTTTGTCCCTGTTTCGATCAAGATGGCAAAAGAGCAGAATCTATCATTGAATCCGACAAAGATTTCGGGAGTATGCGGACGTTTGATGTGCTGCTTGAAGCATGAGGAGGAGACGTATGAGTATCTCAACAGAAAGCTTCCCAATGTGGGGGATTTTGTGACAACAGATGACGGGCTTAAGGGGGAAGTACATAGTGTGAATGTACTTCGCCAGCTGGTGAAGGTGATCGTTGAGGTGGATGATGAGAAGGAGATTCACGAATATAAGGTGGAGCAGCTCCGTTTCAAGAGACGCCATAAAAAAGATAAAAATGATAATATGAGCAATGAGGAGCTCAAAGAGTTGAGGGAGCTTGAAAAGCTTGAAAAACAGGAGAAGGATGCAAAATCCAAACTCGAGGACAACTAATATAATGATAATTGGATATATTAGGAGGATTCGCAGCAGAAACTCTTGCATAAAATATGGGAATTGAATCGACATAGAGGTTTATAGATGGACGTGGAATTAAAAGAAAATGAGCGCATTGATGACCTGCAGCGCAATGGTTATCAGATTATCCAGAATCCGGAAAAGTTTTGTTTTGGCATGGATGCAGTGCTGCTCAGTGGTTTTGTGAGGGTTAAGGCCGGGGCAGAGGTGCTGGATATGGGCACAGGGACAGGCATTATCCCGCTATTGGTGGAAGCAAAGACGCAGGCTATGCACATCAGCGCCATTGAGATACAGGAGGAAAGCGCTGATATGGCGAGGCGCAGCGTGCGGCTCAATGGGCTGGAAAACAAGATTGATATTGTGACAGGGGATTTGAGAGAAGCAGATCAGTTTTTTAACGCTGCTTCTTTTGATGTGATAACGTGTAATCCGCCATATATGATCGGGCAGCATGGATTGACCAATTTGGATGCGCCGAAGGCGATTGCACGGCATGAGATTCTGTGTACACTGGAGGATGTGGTCAGAACTGCCGCGAAACTCCTTAAGCCTGGGGGATATTTCTGTATGGTTCACAGACCGTTTCGCCTGGCGGAGATTATTACTGTGATGACGGAGTATAAGTTGGAGCCTAAGCGTATGAAACTGGTGTATCCCTATATCGACAAGGAGCCGAATATGGTGCTGATCGAGGGATGTCGTGGCGGCAAACCGCGTATGACCGTGGAGAAACCTCTGATTGTATATAAGGAGCCAAATGTCTATACTGATGAGATCTATGATGTATACGGGTATTGATGGGACATATGTGGCATAAGAAAAGTATCTTAAACCGACCTTTCGACTGACTTGAGCATTAATGAAAATAATGTATTATCAATAAATGGGCATAGATGGAAAAGTATTTTGGACTGGGTGGTGTTATAAATGACAGGAAAATTATATTTGTGTGCGACACCGATTGGAAATCTGGGCGACATGACACTGCGGGTGGTGGAGACGCTGCAGATGGTTGACTTGATTGCAGCTGAGGATACGAGAAACAGTATCAAACTGCTGAATCATTTTGACATTCACACACCGATGACAAGCTATCATGAATATAATAAGGTTGAGAAAGCAATTACTTTGATAGAACAGATGATTGCTGGTAAAAATGTGGCGCTGATCACAGACGCGGGGACACCTGCGATATCGGATCCGGGAGAAGTGCTTGTACAAATGTGCCATGAGGCGGGGGTCGTGGTGACATCTCTTCCAGGATCTGCGGCTTGCATCACGGCGCTGACACTGTCAGGGCTTAGCACCAGACGCTTTTGTTTCGAAGGCTTTCTGCCCGCTGATAAGAAGGAGAAGAGAATTATTTTGGAGGATTTGAAGAAGGAATCGAGGACAATAATTCTATACGAAGCACCACACCATCTCATCAGGACATTGGATGAGCTGTATGAGGTGTTAGGCGAACGCAGGATGACTTTATGCCGGGAGCTGACCAAAAAATTTGAGGAAGTGAGACCTACCACGATCCGCAATGCGAGGGAACTGTATGAACACGAGGAGCCGCGTGGGGAGTATGTGCTTGTGGTGGAGGGAAAGAGTCTGTCGGAGTTTCAGCGGGAGCAGGAACAGAGCTGGCAGGAGATACCGATTGAGGAACATATGCGGCAGTATGAGTCACAGGGTACTGACCGCAAGGAAGCCATGAAAAAGGTAGCAAAGGACAGGGGAATCTCAAAACGGGAAGTGTATCAGTATTTATTGGAGCATGAAGATAAATTTTAAAAAATATTTAGAGAAAATTAAGAAAATACGTTGACAAAATTATATAGGAATACTATACTTCTCATTGTCAATACAATAATTGGAACGGATTGTTTAACATCATGTGAAACATCATAAGATGAAGCAGGAATGCATACAATAAGATGTAGGAACTACATGGGTGTTTCGTCAAAATACGGGATAGGTTGTGTAAAGGAGATTTTTGAATGGAAAGAGTATTTGAAATCATCGAAGAACAGTTACATTTAACGGGAATGGAGCTTACAGAGGACTTGAACCTGAAGGATGACCTTGGAGCGGACTCCATAGACTTAGTAGAACTGGTCATGGCATTTGAGGATGAGTATGGAATCAATGCGGATTATGAAGAGATGGACAAGAAAGTTAAGACCGTTGGCGACATCATTGAATTTTTGAAAGAGCAGGGAGCAGATATTTAAAATCTGCTCCTTTTTAGTATAACGGGCATGCCCGTGTTCTGTGGTGAAAGTTAACGTAGGAATGCACTAGACGCAATTTTCAGCTTTCGAAAGTAAAATTAACAGATTTTGAATACTAATAAATATTAACAGGAATTAATTGTGTATTTTGTATAGACATTTATTTACCAGATGAAAAAATGATAAATCAGTTGAAAAAAATGAAAATGTATATTATAATCCCGTCTTTGACAGTTGGTTGAAAAGAAAACCGCTACAGCCTTTGATTT
>CAMWLV010000155.1 GCA_947175175.1 uncultured Lachnospiraceae bacterium | reverse complement strand
GAATTATTTTATGCTTTGGGTGTTGACCTATTACGTAATTAGTTCCGCTTTTGTGATGTAATTTAAAAAATAGCGTGTGTTTTGGCACACGCTATTTTTATTGATATTGCCTTTTTACAGATAGGTGATATAATGTACGTGATAGTAATGAGTAGTGCTGCAGGTGCGGCAGCGCTGTGCGTTAAGAGGAGGACGAAATGACGTGAAGATAATAATTGCAGGTGATGGCAAGGTGGGAGCGATGCTGACAAAGCAGCTTTCGGCGGAGGGGTATGACCTGACTTTGATTGATGCAAATCAGAAGGTGCTGGGTTCCACTGAGGAACGGTATGATATTATGGCAGTACAGGGAAACTGTGCTTCCATGGAGACATTGGAACGGGCAGGTGTCAAGGAGACAGACCTGCTCATTGCAGTGACCAATGCGGACGAAGTTAATCTGCTCTGCTGTATGACAGCACATGGTATGAATCCTGGCATTCACACGATCGCCCGCATCAGAAATCCGGAATATAACGATCAGATCTTCAAAATGCGAGGTCTCTTTGCGCTTTCCATGATGATCAATCCCGAAAGGCAGGCTGCAGTGGAGATTGAGAGACTGCTGAAATACCCAGGTTTCCTGAAGCGTGATACCTTTGCAAAGGGTAGGGTGGAGATTGTGGAACTGCGTGTAGATGCAGGGCACAAGCTGTGCAACATCGCGCTAAATGACTTGTACAGCATTGTCAAGTGTAAGATTCTGGTATGTACAGTTATCAGAAACGGTAAGGCGATCATGCCAGGTGGTAATTTCGTACTGACAGAGGGAGACCGGATCTTTGTGACGGCGCCGACCAATGTGCTGACGACACTTCTCAGGAATCTGGGAATTATTACGCACAAGGCAAAGCGTGTGATCCTGTGCGGAGGAGGGCGTGTGAGTTTTTATCTGGCACAGATGCTGCTGAAAAACGGTATCGGTGTACAGATCGTGGAGCAGAATTATGACAAGTGCATCCAGCTTGCCAATATGCTGCCGAAAGCCACAGTGATTCATGGCGATGCCACCAAGGAATTTCTGCTTGACAATGAGGGAATATCGGATTGTGACGCGCTGGTGACGCTCACGGGTGTGGATGAGATGAACATCATTATCTCCCTGTATGGGAGCAGCTGTAAGGTTCCACAGATTATCACAAAACTCGGGCGGCTGGAGAACAATGCGATATTGGATGCACTTCCCCTAGGAAGCATTATCAGTCCCAAGGAACTTAGCTGTAATAATATTGTACAGTACGTGCGTGCCATGCAGAATCAGACGGGAGCAGCGCTTACGGTATATATGATCGCTGACGGGCAGGCTGAGGCGGTGGAGTTTATGGTGGATCAGAGTACGCTTCATTGTGGGGAACCGCTCAAAAACCTGAAAATCAAGAAGAATGTTTTGGTAGTATGTATCATGCATGGTGCACAGCTCGAGATTCCCAGCGGTGATTCCAGCTTTGTAAATGGGGACACGGTGATTGTCGTGACGGGTTCTGACAGGGTGCTCTACAAGCTGAATGATATTTTTGAATAATAAAGTGGTAAAAGGGAAAAACGGTTATGAATTACAAAATGATGGGCAGATTTATAGGACATATTCTGCTGGTTGAGGCGGTGTTCATGATTCCGTCTTTGATCATAGGTCTGGTCAAACAGGAAAATATGGCGAGTATCGGATTTGCGGCAAGCATGTGCATTACATTGGCCATATCATTGCTGCTGCTTGTGCTCTGCAGGGGCAGCAGGAGAAGCTTTAAGGCGAAGGAGGGGCTTGTCTGTGTCGGCATCAGCTGGCTCGTGATGAGCCTGCTGGGGGCGCTGCCTTTTTATATATCAAGGGAGATTCCGTTTTATCTGGATGCACTGTTTGAGACAGTGTCAGGCTTTACGACAACAGGTTCTTCCATCTTGGCAGAAGTTGAGAGCCTGTCCATGAGCATTCTTTACTGGAGGAGCTTCACACACTGGCTGGGTGGCATGGGAGTACTTGTATTTGTGCTGGCTGTAGGCGCTTCCGGGGAGAGCAGCAAGGGATTTACGATGCATCTTCTGCGCGCAGAGAGCCCGGGCCCACAGGTGGGAAAGCTTGTGCCTAAGATGAAAAAGACAGCAGAGATTTTATATGTGATCTACATTCTGCTCACAGTGGTGAACATTGTATTTTTGCTGTTTGGAGGTATGCCGCTGTTTGAGGCGGTCTGTACGGCGTTTGGAACGGCGGGGACAGGTGGTTTTGGCATTAAAAACGACAGTATGGCAGGATACAGTCCCTATATTCAAAATGTCTGTACGGTATTTATGCTGTTGTTTGGCGTCAATTTCAGCTGTTATTATATGCTTTTGCTCCGTCAGTTCCGCAGCGTGTTTAAGGATGAGGAACTGCGGCTCTATCTGGGGGTCATTATCGGAAGTATCGTGTTGATCACGCTGAATCTGAAAGGATTTTACGATACCTTTGAGGAGACGATTCGCCACGTGGCATTTCAGGTGGCAAGTATTGTGACGACGACGGGATATGCTACGACGGATTTTGACCTGTGGCCTTCTTTTTCCAAGGCGATTATTCTGGGACTGATGATGATCGGTGCGAGCGCAGGAAGCACAGGGGGCGGTTTTAAGTGTGCAAGAGTGTTGATCGTTGTCAAAGGGCTTCGCCGGAATCTGCGCCGCGCGATATCGCCGCAGAAAGTGCAGGTCGTCAGGATCAATGACCATATGGTTGACGAGAAGGTGTTGGAGAACACCAATGCCTACTTGTCTGCCTATGTTATTATATTGTTTGTCAGTATGATGCTGGTATCGCTTGAGCCGTTTTCGGTCATGACCAGTTTCACGGCAGTGCTTTCCTGTTTTAACAATATAGGACCAGGGCTTGAGGCAGTTGGTCCGACCTGCAATTTCGGGTATTTCAGCTGGTTATCGAAAGCTGTGCTGATCATGGATATGCTTGCAGGCAGACTTGAGATCTTCCCAGTCTTGATACTATTCTCAAGAAGTACATGGGGACGGTTGAAAGGTTAAAAAGTTGAAAAGATATCATCAATGCCGTGCGTGGGAATGGGGATATTGTTCTTGTCAAAGATGAACACTGGCAGATGGTTTGTGGTGCCTTCCTCCCACGCAAGATGCTCGGGCGGGACATGGAGAGAGAAACCGTTTCCGCTTTTGATGCGCGCCACATAGTCGTTGATTGTATTTAGCGGCTTGTCAAATTCCATGCCATAGATGCATCCGTTATCGGTTCTGCCGACATGGTGGATGTCGGATCCCGCAGTCATGGTGATATGGTATTCTTTGGCATAGCGGTATGCCATGCGGTTCTGCTCATGCGGATTTCCGCAATTTGCCACCTCAAAGGCATCACACTGGTGTGGATGGACATATACTTCAGACAGATATCCTCTCTCTCGGAAGGGATGTGCCTGCACGACAAGTCCTCCGTCTGCTTTAATCTTTTCATAGTGGGTGATATGATCCCACGCCATCATGTCAGGGTGGTCTTTAAGCCACTTTTTGTCAAGTCCATACACGAGAAATTCATCGCCGTTGAATCGGCATTCCCATGCAAAAAAAACTTTGAGTCCGTGACGGTCGCCTTCTGCCTTGGCATCCTCGTAGCCGCTGCAGAAGATGTCCACACGCTCTTCCCAGGGGAGATTTTTGGGAACGCAGCAATTGCCATTAAAGAAATGGTCTGTCACGATGATACCGTCGTAGCCAAGATTTTTATAGAAAGAAATGTATTCGGAGCCTGCACTTCTGGCACACGCGCTGGCAGCGGTCGTATGCAGGTGCACTTCGTATAAATAGGACATGTTTTTGCCTCCTTTATGTGGGAAACTATGTATTGTTTTTAGGATAGTCCCTATGTACTATTTATAATCAATATAGCACATATTTTGGAAAATGTTAACAGGTCTATATCAATAGATTTTTAGCAATAAAACATTGTCTACTAATAGAAAGGAAAAAGTTTGAAAGAAGGTCACTTTCAAACTATTGATTGGTATGCGTGCTGGAGCACGCAGGGAGGTATAAGAATGAACCAGAGCCAAACTCCGCTATTGCAGGCGGTAACAGATTTGATCGAAACGAATCCGGCGTATTTTAAGGTGCCTGGGCACAGACTGGATAAGGGAGTCTGTCCGCACTGGACGGATAGGGTTGGTACAGCGATTTTTGCGTATGATGTGACGGAGACACCGTTCACAGATGACCTGCACAGTCCGGTGGGGGCAATTGATGAGGCACAGAAGCTGCTGAGTGCGCTTTATGGCGCAGACCAGAGCTTTTTCCTCGTAAATGGAAGTACCTGCGGAAACGAGGCAATGATACTCAGTGCAGCATTTGAGGGTGAGAAGATCATGATTGCCAGAAACGCGCACAAGTCGGCGATGATGGGGCTGGTCTTGTCAGGAGCAGAGCCAGTGTATGTGATGCCAGAGGTGATTGAGGACTGGGCAATACAGGGAGAGATTACAGCGGAGTCTGTAAGAAAAGGCTTTGAGGAAAATCCCGACTGTATGGCGTTGTTTTTGGTGAGTCCAAGTTACTATGGGGTGAGTTCAGACTTAGGGAAAATTGCGGAGGTCTGTCATGCGCATGGTGCACTCCTGTTGGTTGATGAGGCACATGGAGGGCATGTGTACTTTCATGATAAGCTCCCTATGGGGGCACTTGAAGCAGGAGCGGATGTCTGTGTGCAGAGTATGCACAAGGTTGCAGGAGCGCTGACACAGAGTTCAGTGCTGCATATGAAACGCCATGGTGTGAGAGAGGCAGCGCTAAAACGAATCGCACAGAATCTGCAGCTTGTGCAGAGCACGAGTCCAAGTTATCTTCTGATGACATCGCTTGACTGCGCCAGGTATGAGCTTGCTGTAAATGGAAGGGAAATGATGGAGAAGGCGCTGAATCTTGCCGGATATGCGCGAGAAAGAATACATAAAACAGCGGGATTTTGCTGCATGGAGGGGGAGGGGATAGACCGGACGAGGCTTGTGATCTCAGCCCGCGGGATCGGGCTGACAGGTTATATGCTGGAAAAAATGCTCTTTGAGGAATATGCTGTCAATATGGAACTCTCGGATTATGAGAATGTGCTTGCCATTGTGACATATGCGAATGAAATCGAGGATATGGACAGGCTTATTGCGGCATGTAAGGATATCAGCAGGAGATGTGCTGGTCAGTCGGCTTTGCAGATAATGAATAAAAAGAATGTCTATCCGTCTTTTCCACAGCTTCCACAGCAGATCATGACGCCGCGCAGGGCTTATTTTTCCAATACAGAAACGGTCCGCTGGCAGGAGGCAGCAGGACAGATCGCAGGGCAGATGATCGCACCGTATCCACCTGGGATTCCAGTAATCTATCCCGGTGAACGGATCAGCCAGGAGGTATGGGAATATATAGAGTGCTTTCGGAGAAATGGGAGACATATGCATGGAACTGGGCAGGATGGAAAGCTGGATAGGATAAAGGTGATTGTTAGTGATGCGGTTTAAATGCAGTATTTATCTTAGAGAGAAATTATACATCTCTTAAAGAGAAAAGTCAAGCATTTATTCGAAGAAAATCATTATTTTCTTGAAAAAATATAGGATAGATTGTATAATATAATCAGGTGTCTATGTAGAAAAGCAAAAGACGCTTGTACAGTATGGTGGTCATGCGGCCTGAAATGGTCCAGGTATCACAGTATGAGAATTTATTTATTGGAGGTAGTGATGAAAAAGAAACTGACAGTATGGGCAGTGCTGTGCCTGACATTTGTATGTCTGATGCAGATGACGGCGATTGCTGCAGAAACTGTAACAATCAATCAATGCATTATCAGCGGTGCAAATCAGATCACGGTCGTTGCAACAGCGCCTGCGGCAGTGCCGAGTGATGATAACAATTTTTATTTATTTGAGCTGAAACCTTATCAGAACACGATTGGAAACAGACAGGATTTCTGTGCAGCGGCGGAAAAAGCGGGAACAGTTACGTTTGTTACTACGCTGGATCAGGGAACAGCAGTCTCAAAGCTTTATTCCAAGTTTATTGTGGCAGTGAAGTCAGGGAATGTATTTCAGCCGGTGAGCCAGGAGTTTTATATCACCAATCCAGAGGCGATTGCGGCGCACACGGCGGTCAATCCGGTGACGACTTCGATCAAAGGTATCACGGCCGACAATGCGGGGATTATGGCGCTGTCTGATCTGGGAGTGCAGCATGCAAGTTATGAGCTGGCAATTGACAGATTTTTCCAGCCGGGCGCGGGTGTTTCTTATACATATAATGGAAATGTCTACAGTTTTAATCAGTCGGTAGTGGCTGAGTATGATATGATCATGTCGCTTTTTGCATTACAGCAGGTAGAGGTTACGATGAATATTGTCAATTTCTACAATGATGCGACACTGATAACAATAAAGCCTTCTGCACGTGTGAAGGGATATCGGCACTATGCGTTTAATACGGACGAGCAGCAAGGTGCAGAGGCGATCGAAGCACTGATGTCCTTCCTGACAGTCCGCTATAGCAATCCGGCAACAGGGCTGATCTCCAACTGGATCATCGGAAACGAGGTAAACAACAATAATCCGTGGTACTTTGCAGGAAATTACAACGTAGCGAACTTTACCTTAGAATATGAGAAGGCATTCCGCATGTGCTATAACGCCATTAAGAGTGAAAACGCAAATGCGCGGGTGCTGACCTGTATCGATCAGAGATGGATGTGGGAGGACGGAACTGCAAACCAGTATGGAGCAAAGAAATTTATCGATGCATTTACGACAGATGTAACTTTGCATGGGAATGTGGATTGGGGTGTTGCATGGCATCCGCATCCGGTTCCGCTGACAGCGGCCAAGTTCTGGAATATGCCATCAAACTATAAGGCGCTTAGATTGATTGATCATACACCAAATACGAAGATGATCAATCCTCAGAATATGGAAGTGTTCACAAACTATATGACACAGCCTGCTTACCTTGCACCGAATGGACAGGTGCGCTACATTTGTATATCTGAGATATTATTTAATTCACAGACCTCCAACGAAGCAACACAGGCAGCTTCGTTTGCATATGCATATAAACTTGCGGAGAAGAATCCGTATATCAAAAGTTTTATCGTTCACAGAACCGTAGATAACATTTACGAGAAAAATGCAGATGGTATTGCGTGTGGGCTCTATAACTGTGACGCGAATGGCTGGATTACAACACCCAAGCAGATTTATGACGTGTTTAAGTATATTGACACGCCGCAGTCTGATGCATATACACAGTTTGCACTGCCGATCATCGGTGCGTCAAGCTGGGCGGCGCTAGGTTGTAATTAGAAGACGCTGTGGGGGATGATGCAAAAGAGGACTTTTGTGTAGACAAGCAGGACGGATCAGACCAGTTTTATCGTATCCAAAACAAAGAAGGGAGAAAATTAAATGAAGAAAAGATGGAGCTTGGGATTTATCCTTGTGATGCTTCTGACTCTGGTGATGCAGATCAGTGTATTTGCTGCAGGAGAGCAGGCGACGATCGGCAGCTGTACCATAGCAGGGAAAGATGTTGTGGTAGTCTCAGTAGGAAATGTTCCCACAGGTGACGGGCTGTATTACTTATTTGAATTAAAGCCATATGAGGCTGGAATCGGTGCGCGGACAGATTACTGTGCAACTGCACCGGCAGCAGAGGCTGCAACTTTTGTGACACCATTGAACCTGAATGCAGCAAATTCAAAGTTGTATTCAAGATTCGTGGTAGCAACACTGCAGGGCGGTGTGTTCGTACCAGTCAGCAACGAGATGTATATCACCAATCCAGAGGCAGTTGCAACGAAGGCGACAGGCTATCCAGTCCGCTCTAAGAAGGGACTTACAGCTGATTGGAGATATTCCAATGAGCTTGCATCGCTCGGTGCAGGATATGCGGCATATGAGCTTGATATCAGCAGATTTTACATGGGCGGCGGCATCAACTATCAGTACAACGGAAAGAATTATAGTTTTAATTCAGGAGTTGTAGCGGAGTACGATGCAGTTGTCAAAATGTTTAACAGCGCAGGCTGTAATGTAGTAATGGTAATTAAGAACAGCTTTAATCCGGCAACAGCGGATTTGATTTGTCCTGCAGCCCGTGTGCCGGGAAAGAACTGCTATGCGCTCAATGTAGTGGAGCAGGGTGGAACAGAGAAGATTGAAGCGCTGTTATCATTCCTTGCAAACCGTTATTCCGGTGGCTCTTATGGAACGATCCACAACTGGATTGTCGGAAACGAGATCAACAACAATTCACCATGGCATTATATGGGGGAGACAGATGTTGACCAGTTCTCTGCACAGTATGCAAAGGAGTTCCGTGTATGCTATAATGCGATTAAGAGTCAGAATGCAGGCGCACGTGTGTTCTTAAATATCGACCAGAGATGGACACATACAGACAGCAATACACAGGCATTTAAGGGAAGAGATGTTCTGGACAAGTTTGCAGCAGCGATTACTGCAAGCGGTAATATTGACTGGGGACTTTCTTTCCATCCACATCCAGTTCCACTGTTTAACACAGCATTTTGGAATTTACCACCAGCTTATGCTGGACTGAAGCTGATTGACCATACTGACAATTCAAAGATGGTTAATCCTTCCAATATTGATGTAGTTACCAATCATATGATGCAGGAATCTATGTTGGCACCAAACGGAAGTATTCGTCATATCATTATTTCTGAAATGGGCTTTACCTCTGCAAATGCGCAGATCGCAACGAACGAGCAGATTCAGGCTGCAGCAATGGTTTATGCTTATAAGCTTGCAGCGCAGAATCCTTGCATAGAGGGTGTTATCATCCATCGTGAGATTGATAATGCATCTGAGGCAGCAAATGATGGAATGGCAGTTGGTATTATGACAGCTGCAGGTGTTCCAAAGCCGGCATATGAGGCATTCCGTTTAATGGATGTAGGTAATACAGATTATCTGCTTCCTGTGCTGGGTGCATCAAGCTGGGCAGAATTGGGCTGCAACTAAAAGGTCAATAATCAACGGGAAGCCAGTAAACCAGGCTTCCCGTATTTTTATGCACACGGGCACCCAAAGGAAATATGTTAGCTGGAGCTGACAGGTGTCCGGCACGTGAGTAGGGGGAAAGCTTTTCCTATACTCGATTGATAGAAAATATAGTGGAATGATGGGAAGATATGGTAAAGAGGGAATTGAGCGCGGAATTTAGAAATGCGGGATGCAAAAGAGATGTTCTTCCAGATGTTTTAAAAGGTTTTGGCATTATTCTGGTAGTGCTGGGGCATTGCATTCAGGTAAGTTATGGCGAGGGAGTTACATTTTTCGAAGATAAGCTGTATCAGTTGATCTATAGTTTTCATATGCCTTTGTTTATGGTTGTCAGCGGTTATTATGCATGGAATAGTATCCATAGGGCAGTAAGCCCACAGGAACGGCGGAAAATGATCAAAAAGAAGTGTATGTATCTCATTACGCCCAATGCTGCATGGAAATTGATAGAATATCTATATTTGTTTGCAACAGGTGCCTATGTCTATACAGGGGGAGGTGTGCTCGTGAAAGAAGTTATCATCGGAATTTTAACAAACTTCTGGTTTTTGTGGGCAGTGCTCTATTCCTTTCTTCTAGTGTGTCTGATGCATTATAAGTTTCATGACTCCATATGGATGTATGTCCTTGTTTTTATTGCCATGTTTTTTACGCCGGATGGTCTGGGACTGATGGCGTGCAAATACGTACTGCCATATTATCTTGTAGGATTTTATGTCAATAAACATAAGAATTTTCTTGTGGCAAAAACAGCTGTGCTGGATGACGAGCGCAGGAGGAAAGGCACAGTATTTTTTGTCAGCGGTATTTTGTTTTTGGTTCTTATGTCCTTTTTTAATGTGGATTCCTTTGTCTATTTAACAGGATATAAGCTCATAGGAAAAGACTATTGGGTGCAGCTGCGGATTGATGTTTACAGATTTCTTGTCGGGTTATGTGGTATCGTTTTTTTGAGTCTTTTCTGGAGTATTTTATTGAATCTTTGCGGGCAGCGGAAAATCGGGATGAGGCTGCTTGCCTATTTGGGTACAAAGGGGATGGGGATTTATATTGTTGCTGGTATACCAATGAGGTATCTTGTTTTTCAGTTGGCAGAGGATGGAAAGCCATGTTATGGGGTTAATCTGGCACAAACTGTGTTTATATTGTTTTGGTCAGTTATTATTGTTGAGGTGCTGAGCAGAATTAAGGGGGTGCGAATGCTTGTAGGGCAATGAACATAGTATTTTGATAATGATGAGTATGGGAACTGCGGAATGCAGTTCTTTTTTTGTTATATAGGAAATTGCGATAATAGAAAGAAACCACAAACATATATTG
>CAMWLV010000154.1 GCA_947175175.1 uncultured Lachnospiraceae bacterium | reverse complement strand
CTTTTATGGTTTCCATCATAGCAGGTATAGCAGTTTACTATATTTGCAAATGGCTAGATGGAGATGACAGCGACAATTAGTCTAAAGAAAGCCCTTGGGTCCGACCACCCAAGGGCTTTCGCTTTGTGTTTTGGATTGAAACACTAATCTCTTTTGCCTAATGGCATTATAGCATATGTAGATTCTGATTGCAATATACTATCAAATTTTATTTTATGTATCATCAGTCTTGTTTTGGGATAAAGGATATTCACCGCCGACAACCTTATATGTAATATCTTCCAGAAGCTTCCATTGTTCATCTGTCATTTGTGCTAGGGCTGTAACAAGTCGGCTTTTGAAAGAGTCCGGGACTTCTGTCATTATATCATCTGCAAGTTTTGCAATAGCATTAGCTCTGTCAAATTCGGGAAACATTTCACCATCACCAGTGCGAAGCCAATTCTCATTTACACTAAATTCTTTTGACATTAATTTAATCATCTGGTCTGTTACACCGTTTATGCCATGTTCTATGGAACTAATTGCCGTTTTACCAACACCAAGCTTTTCACCAAATTTTTCAAGGGTAAGTTTTTTGGCTTTCCGTATTTCTCTGACTCGTTCATTTACCGTCATTTTCTCACCTCCATAAACAAAGAATAGCACTAGGAAATCTGTATGTCAATGAAAAGTCCATGTAATGGACAAAAAAGTGTTGACAATATCAATATAATGGACTAGAATGTCCATATAAAGGACTTAAAGGAGGTGAGGAAAGGTGGACGAAACGAAGATGCACCAGATTCTTGAAGCTATGCAAGGGATCACACACTTGGAATGGGAAAAGCTGAAACATGCTATAGATACCTATTTTAACAGCGAGGCGACCAAGCAAAAAAACAAAATTCTGATGGCACGCCCCGAAGTTATAATTGATTCATTTAAACGGCTATTCTGAAACTATTTAAATATGCAGAAGAAAGGGAACTACTCCCCCTCTTCCTGCTTTGTTTTTAGGGCTTTTTGTTCTTTTAAGGCTTCAAGTCCTAATCGAATTAACTCCAAGGTTGCTTGTGAACGGCTATTATAGCGGTTGCCGAAACGGAAATCATCAATTTCTTTAAGCATTTCCTCATCAACAGTTATACAGTATCGTGGTTTCTCTGTTGGCATCTTCATCACCTCGGTGTTTATTATACATCGGTGTATCACTGATGTAAAGAAGAACTTTATAAAACTTATTCTTGACAAGTGTATCACTGATACACTATAATACAGACAAATGAGGTGTATCACTGATACACTAAGGAGGTGAAAATATGGCAAAAGGAATGGAACGGCTAATGGTATCTATCCCCGCAGACGTAAAAAGTGAAATTGATGCTGTTAAACAGCAAGAATTTTATGATAAACCCTATGCTGAATTGTACAGGCATATTCTTCGCTTAGGGTTGACCCAAATGAGGGAAACGACTGGAAATCAGCGTAACCCAACAAAACAACTTGTATAAATATACACAGAAAGTGAGGGAAATATGCAGCAGACAAGAGAAGAGATGCAGAAAAAGACTAAAAAAGCAAGTAACATAAAAATACTCCGTAGGCAGATAGAAATGCTAACGGAGTATTCCAGAACTAGTGGTATCGAACGTTCACCAGAAGCCTGTCAGGCAATTGTTGAATTGCATAAGGAGTTAACTAAAGCTGAAAGCATCATCCTTATGTTCTTCTTGGTATCGCTTTTCGGATTCGATTACTTGGTTAAGCGTATCCCTATAAAGGGAATAAAGCTCATCAAGAGATAGTGCTTTTGTATCTTGGTTAAGAAGATACAAAAGAGCGACATTTTGAGTATGATTACTCATGACAATTCTCCTTTCTTTCGTACTCGGCTCTGGCGGGAGCCTGTAAGCACAGTATAAGGTAAAGAATGGGAAAAGGCAAGGTTGAGACAATGGGCATGTAATTACAACTATACTGGCGGTCAAAAAGACTGACCGCCAGTATAACAAATAGAAAAGAGGTGAGAGAAGGTGAACGAAACGAAAATGTACCAGATTCTTGAAGCTATGCAAGGGATCACACACTTGGAATGGGAAAAGCTGAAACATGCTATAGATACCTATTTTAACAGCGAGGCGACCAAGCAAAAAAACAAAATTCTGATGGCACGCCCCGAAGTTATAATTGATTCATTTAAACGGCTATTCTGAAACTATTTGTATGAATACTGGGTTAATTCTGTAGTCTTTGTTGTGATAAAAGATTTGAACATAGTCTAACTGGTAATATGTATCTTTTTCTTTGCGTTGAATTGGCGCCCATATTTCGGCATTTTCTTCGTACCATTGGCTTGGATTCACGCGATGAATACCCATGACACATTCAGGATCATCATTTAGGCAAACCCAATTACCAGTAAGACAAGCATAAACTTTTTTCATTATTTTACTCCTTCATTATGTACTCGGCTTGGCAGAACCTGTGAGTACAGTATAAAACAAGGAAAGAGAAAAGACAAGAACCAGTGGTGAAGTAGAGGAGGTGAGGGAAGATGTTGAAAGTGAAAAAACCAACAGGACCAATAGCGAACAAGCCAATGCCGAAATGCTCCAAATGGAGAACATATTGGGGTAAATTTGTAACTTTTAAGAAAGA
This sequence comes from uncultured Lachnospiraceae bacterium, assembly GCA_947175175.1. Lineage (GTDB taxonomy): Bacteria > Bacillota > Clostridia > Lachnospirales > Lachnospiraceae > COE1. Next base: position 7,800 of record CAMWLV010000154.1, on the reverse strand, counting down.
CGGGAAGATATATTATGTGCTTTTTAAATATAGTTTTTGGAGAGGGGTATATGATATTTCGATACTAGGGCCGGACAAGAATGATCAAGATATCATAATACTTGATTTTTATGCAAATCTGCCACAGCGGCTTGTGAATGAAATAGATACACTATACTTTAATCTATTTCCGCGGCTATATGAAAAACGGCATCCAGAGAAGTTTTCCACGAAACAGTAACATATCCGGCATTGATTAGTTCATTGATACGACGTTTATCGTCTATGTCTGAACAATGGTATGTGCCAGCTCCGTTTTGGGCGATGGATTTTATTTTCTTCCATGTATCATATGTTTTACCATCCATAATGCTTTAGTTTCCTTTCTTTTGTATTTGGCCTGGCAGAGCCTGTGAGTACAGTATAAGACAGGAGGCAGAAAAAGACAAGGATGGAAAGGAACCTAATAATACAACCCGCGCTTTCTGTGCGGTGCACAACTCTCCCGAGTGTACCGCCTAAATCTTTTACATTATGTTTTCAGCGGTGGCACAGGAGTGGATTACATGCATATGCTCCTGTGTGCCGCACAGAGGGCGTGGGGGTTTTAGAGAGAAGGTGTAAAAATGACAGGATATGAATTAAGACAGGCAGCGGATATTCTCAAAACAAAGCTGCTTAAATCTGACAATATTGCTCCAGGCAGTGTGATACTGCTGCCTGATGGCAGAAAAGGCGTCATAGTAAAGGAGGTTGACCGAATTGGCAACAAGGGGATTTGAACTGGAGGATACAAAAAGGAATAAGGCTTTTGCCCTGCGGGTAAGGAACAGGATTGATGAGTATGGGGTATCGAGGGACAAGATTATGAAGCTTACAGGAATCAAGCATGCGACACTTTCGCGCAGGTTCTTTTCCAAAACGGCGCCTCCAGAGCCGGACATGATGACAGTTAAGGAGCTTAGAGTTTATTGCAAGCTGCTTAAATTGTCTGATGAAGATATCCTGCACTTTGTGAGAGGGTGATCAGGGTGACAGGCTGACAGACGGATAAGATAGACAGTGTAATGAATGAATAGACAGGGCATTTTTATGCAGTGTTTTTATTTTTTACCTTTTTTCAGGGGAAGCAACGAAAAACACTGCATGAAACGAGGAGGTACTGTGATGTTGTGCAGGGATGAAGCAGGAGTGATAGACAAGCTCTGCAACTTGGGAGACAAATTTAATGAGTTGTACGCCCGTAAGGAGTACACACGTGCAATGTTTGCATACCATACGGCATCTTCTGTGGCGGTATTCTTGGAGATGGACAGGGAGACTCTCAATTTCTTTTTTGGAAATGCAAATACAGAAGATACCGATGAAAAAGGTCTGTTCGACAGGGATAAGGTACACCGGGCACAGTGGGAATGCATCGTGCAGGACAGACCAGTACCTTATGTGGATGCGCATGATATGACAGAGATTTTGAAATGCGCAGTACAGAGATGACAAACAAAAGTTCTGTATTTTGCTGTCTTCAGCAAATAGTCAGATACAACCCGGAAGTGATGGGGATTACGGGCTTGTATATAGTATTATCTTTAGAAACAAACTGTGAGGGTGGGGCATGGTAAGACAGAAAATAATACACTGCGGCAGGGGGGCAAAAACGTACTACAGGGAAGTTGACATACTAATGGGCAAGAGTACTAAGAGACAGAGGGGACCGAAAACCAAGAGGAGCATTCCCAAGCAGGAGCGGTTGAACTTTAAAAATTCACAGCGGCATTTGCATCAGCTATGTAAGAGCAATTTTACAGGGTATGACTTCCGAGTGGATCTGACCTACGATGATGACTGGCTCCCTGACACACTGGAGATGGGACGGAAGTACGTTGACAGTTATCTCAGGAAAGTGAACAGCATGAGGAAGAAGAAGGAGCTGTCCCCGGCAAGGTGGATCGCAGTTGATGAAGGCTTTGACGGATCTGGAAGACCACACCACCACCTGCTGATCAGCGGCGGACTGGACAGGGATACCATGGAGAGTCTGTGGTATACAGGACGTGGAAAGAATGCTGTAAGTCTTGGAATGGCATCAACGGAGACACTCAAATTCAACAATGATGGTATAGAGGGGCTCATTAAATATATAACAAAACAGGCACTAAAGGATTACAAGGACAAGGGGACAGAGGGGCAGCTCTCACTTGCAGACCTGGGTGCAGATGTGTCAGAAGATGATATTGTTAATCCATCATCTGGCAGCAGGAGACGGTGGAGGCAGTCAAAGAATCTCATACAGCCGCATGAGAAGACAAATGACCATGCCTACAGCCGGAGGGATATCATCAGGCTGGTCAGGCAGCCGGCAGACTGCGAGGACACAAAGAAATTTTTTGAGGACAGGTATAAGGGATATGCGCTTGATACCTGTCGCTACGAATACAACAGTGTCACCGGTACATGGAGTATCTATCTGACCATGCACCGAAAAAGGAAAGACACCGGACCAGGGCATAAAGCTGGGAAATCTAACAGGCACAAGGCAGGGGAGGTGATGACAACCTGATGCTGAAACAAGTTGACATATACATAACACATACCATAAAGGGGTTTGTAGCAGACAATGCCTGTTATGCCTATGCGCTTACATACAAGGGAAAGCCAAAGTATGGATATGGTGAAATCAGGAAAAGGATAACCCAGAACAGTCTCCTGCTCATGGTCATGAACGAAGCATTGAAACGCATGCTGTGTTCATGTGAGATCACGATCCATATTGATTCACCATATATAGCCAGCGCTTTCCTTAACGGCTGGACAGAAACATGGAAAGACAATGGGTATGAAAAAGCTGCAGGCGGAAAGATTGTGGATGCATCCGGCTGGGAAAAGCTTATGGAAGAGTGCAGTAAACATATAGTGAAGGTTGCATACAGTACACACCACGAGCTGACCGAAAAGCTGGAGACTGGCATAAGGAGACATGGTGATTTTGAGGGATTATGAATAAGGATAGAAGAGGAGGCATGACAATGAGACTGGCAAATATGAAACGCAGCGAAGATACGGAGCAGATCTGCGTGATGGAGTGGGCGGCGCGGGCTGAATGCCGTTATCCTGAACTGAAGTGGCTGCACCACATACCAAACGGCGGATCAAGAAACAGCAGTGAGGCAGTGAAGTTTAAGCGCATGGGAGTTAAACGCGGGGTATCTGATATACATCTGCCTTTCCCACATGGCAGATATCACGCACTCTATGTGGAAATGAAATATGGCAGGAACGTAACCACACAGGAACAAAGGGAATTTCTATGTGATATGAAGGATGCGGATAACTGTGTGGCAGTATGTCATGATGCACAGGCGGCGATAGACCTGATTGAGAGGTATGTCACACTCCCGGTGCACGGGATATTAAAATTCAGTGGCGGTACTTTTGACACCAAAAATGTCTACTGGGACAAGGATCATATCTGTCATATTCAGACAATACAGGGAACAGTATAGTCTTTTGTTCTGCAGAGGGATTATATGCCACAAAAATAAGAGTCATAATAAAGTCTTCGCCCGGACTGTAATATTGTCAAGGCGGATGGGAAAGGAGAAAACAGTACAAATGTATGAAATATTTGGTGAAATGGATTCGGCGGAAGAACTAAACACTGCTGCCAATGGATTGAAAAATGAGGGAGATAAAGAGAACCTGTACAAGCTTGCAGAGGAGAATGGGATTGACAGTGGGTTTGTGGGTATGTACCTTGACGGTACAATTGAAAATCTCTGTTGCGACGTCGCAACGGCAGCGCGAGGAAAAATTGAAGTAGAGTCAGCAGAGCTAAAACCAGTTGAGCTTATTGCAGATTGGGTGGAGTACATGAAATCGTTGTGCTATGACAACGAGGAATTTGCACGGGCAGTTCGGAGGAAAGGAAAAAGCCTGAAAGGATGCATTGGTAGTCTGCTGGGCTGGTCGTTTAAGGCCAGGTACAAAATTGAAAAAGACATCATAAAGGCAGCAGGGATTAACAATGCATCTGTGGAGATGGGTATCCCTGGCATGGGAACGGCTAAGAAGCTGATAAAGGAATATTATCTGGGAACAGGAGGGAGTAAGAAGTGAGGAAGGCAGGACTTTTAGGTAAAAAGCCGCTGACAGCCACGCGCAAGATGCTGGAGACGGCGCAGAAGGATACAGGCACAATAAAGAAGGCTGTCCTGAGTTACGGTTCATATAATTATACAGAGTATGAGAGCCGTTTTTATTTCCGGGCCATGATATCCGCAAATAAAGAAATTCTGGAGGTTGACCTTTTCACGAGGAAAGATCTGGCATATGGAAAGAAAGAGCCGAGATTTAGAATCTTTCTTGACAGGGAAAAAAACGACTTCATAAGCTGGAACACTGTGGAGGAAAAGTGGAGCAGGGCAAAGATTGATATGCTGGAGACCGATGATGACAGATACAGTTATTCCTACCGCGGACGCAACCATGCCACAAAAGAGACGCTCAACACAGTTAACAGATACCTGCATACCGGATGCGTCCAGGATGTGGAAACAGCAGTAATTGATTTTCAGGCACGGATAAGGGGAGAAGAACTGAGCCGGAAGCACAGGCTGGTGACAGATTCCATAGACGGATATATGAACACAGTACCGGACAGGCTTCCGGCGGACTGGATGAAGTTTATCAACGACAGGGCACTGGAACACAGTATTTTTTACATAAGGGATATGAGGACAGGATACTGCACCCACTGCAGGCTGCGTGTGCCTGTACCAACTAATGTAAGGCATAAAATGACAGGGAAGTGCAGCCAGTGCGGCAGCAGTGTAACATATCGGAGCTGGAAAAAGCAGAAGGGGGTATATTACAGTACAGCAGTATCTTTGCTGCAGAAATGTACGGACAGAGACAATTATGTTTACAGGCAGTTCCGGGTGGACATGCATGTGAAGCGTGATAATAAATATGTGCCGGAAATCAATACATGGGAGATGTACAGGCGGATATTCCAGATCGGACACAATTCCAGGATAAAGGCAATGGGATTTGAGTGGGGTGAATTTAATTATACAGGGATAGACAGGTGGTGTCACGAGGGGAGATGCCGTAGATCGTGGCTAAATGGTGACGGCGGTTATGGATATGCAAGGAGTGTGCCATATACCGGGAACATGAAGAAGCTGTTAAAGGGCACATGCCTGCAGTACGTGCCTGCGGCAGAGATACTGAAGAGCATGGGAAGTAAAAGGATAAATGTGATGGTGGTATTTGATGACATGCAGATGGGATTTCCGTATGAAGCGTTCTGGAAAATGGGACTGCGGCGGTTTATACATGAGTGGATAGGACGCGACGGTGTACATGGACTCACTTTGATCGAATGGTCCAAAAAGGGAATCAGACCATGGGAGTATTTTGGAGTTGCAAAAGAGGATATGAGGCAGGCAGTGCGGCTTGATGCCACGGACCAGCAGATGCGCATCATACAGAAAGCATCAGAATTATTTATAAGGCTGACAGATGAGCAGGTGTTATGGCTTGACAGGTATATGGGCGTACACGTGTTGATGAATTATTTTCAGATACAGACACCGCACCGTATTATTCGTTACCTGCAGGAAAATGCAGGTGTGGAATTTAATGGTGGCGCCAGGAACTGCACGCTGGTGCATTTCTGGACGGACTACCTGGACATGGTGAACCAGCTTGGATGGGATTTACACGACAGGTCGGTATTCTTTCCGCAGGACATACAGAGGGCGCATGACGAGACAGCGGCTGCATTTGCCATTCTAAAAGACAAGGCAGACGCAGAGAAAATGAAGGCAAAAGACCTCATAATGAACAGAAATGCAAAAGAGATAAAAAAGGCTTTCTGTTACAGGAATGATGAGTATATGATCACTGTTCCAGGCTGTTTCCTTGATTTTAAGCATGAGGGGAATGCGCAGCACAATTGTGTTGCCACATATTATGACAGGGCCGTCAAGGGTGAATGTATCATACTTTTTATCCGCCGGCGGAAAGCGCCAAAGGAATCCTTCTGCACAGTTGAATTACAAAATGATAATGGGAAATTTGCCATTATGCAGAACATGACAGCATACAACAAGGATGCCCCGGAGGACGCAAAAGCATTCATGCAGAAAGCAGTAAAGGAAGCGCAGAAAATAGCAGACAGGATGGCAGCAGAAGAGGGAAAGAAACTTCGCATGAGAGTGGCGGGATAGGAGGAATACATGGAACAGATGGAACTTGACGCACGGAAAAAGTATACGGATTTAACAGAGGAACTGCGGAGGACACAGGAGTCCACTGTTGAAAACTTTATTATTATAGGGTTCATTTTGAAACAGGTGGAAGCAGAGCGTCTTTACCGATTTGACAACTTTAAGGACATTTATGAGTACGGAAAGGAAAAGTTTGGACAGAGTAGGTCTACAGTAAGCCGCTGCAAGAACATTAACACGAAATATTCTGTAGGCGGGAACAGCCGAGAGTTGCGGCCGAAATACAAAGGGTATTACAAAAGCACGCTTCAGGAAATGCTAGATCTTTCTGAAAGTGATATGGAGCTGATCACAGCAAAGACGACGAGGGCTCAAGTGAAAGAGCTAAAAGATGCAAAAAAGGAGCAGCAGAAATTTAAAAAGACAGAGCAGGAAAACAACCTTCCGCTGATTCAGATGGCAGCCGAGAATGATTCTGATAGTGAAGCACCGAGACCAGAACCAACGGAGCCATTTAAGGCATTACTTATGTCTTTCTGGCAGGAAAACATGGATCTCTACCGTAAAGTGGCAGCAGGGCTGATCACACCTGAAATAATCGCGGAAGAAATCAGTCCTTCTGGTAGTATGACATACAGAAAAGGTGTGAACATCATTTTCTTTTATGACATTGACAGGGGCTTAAAACTGCGAAGTTACGAAAAAGGAAAAGCCGAGATAACGCCATATACTTATCAGGAACTTATAGAGAAAACACGGCAGCTTGATTTTGCACAGAATCAGGACGGCGAAAGGAGAGCGCCAGAATCTACGGAAAACATTGAGCCGTCGGAAGAAGAACCTGCTGCGACGTCGCAATTGAATCAGGAAGAGGAAGAACCGGCTGCTTCATACACCCCGGTACCCGGCCAGACCAGTGTGTCAGACTTGCAAGGTATCATGCCAGAGTCTGCTGCTGTTCCTGATCAGGATAATGATACAGGAAACAGGGACTCAGATGGAGCTATTGACAATGTGATAGACGGCGAATACAGGGAGCTGAACGAAAGCACAGTACAGACAGATACAAAAGAAACTGAGGCAAACGCAGACGAAGAGTGTCCATACACCGACATTGAGATAAAGAATGCATTAAATTTCTTTGATATAGAGTATTCACGCATGGTCGGGCTGCAGCAGGACACCACGAAGCGGAGAAATTATAAGATTGCACTGGAATGTATACGCAGGTGTTATAAGTCCATAGCAGAACAGGTTGACAGCGCCATGTATGGGACAGGAGCGTGATACATGAAAAAGGTAACAGCAAAGGAGCTAATGAATGACCAGAAGAAGCGATTCCGGTATCTAAGGCAGAAAGAGCAGGACAACAGCATGACGGAGGACGCAAAGGCAAACTTCCGTCGTGTCCCGTACATGGGAATGTACCAGAAACAAAATCAATGCAGCAGTAAACAATAAGAGAGGTGACAGTATGCAGGACATAGAAATTTACCTGGAGCACAGGAAAGCAGAATGCCGGAAAAAAAGTGAATGTGCTAATGACAGAGAACAATATGCAAGGGCGTTGCTGGACAGTACGCCGGACAGG
>CAMWLV010000153.1 GCA_947175175.1 uncultured Lachnospiraceae bacterium | reverse complement strand
TTTTATGCTTTGGGTGTTGACCTATTACGTAATTAGTTCCGCTTTTGTGTTATAATTATTAGAAAAATTTAATATAATTCTATAGATGATTCACCAGTCAAAAGTCCTAAAGCATACAATATATAGTTGTTAATTATTTATACTATATACCATATAATGTGGTACCTGACCCTTTTGATTGGCAAATCATAGAAGGCATTTTTATAACTTTTTCTTGACAACGCATGAATAGTTTTTTAAAATTAAGGTGATATTATAATGGTTCTAAGTAGCCTAAATTAGGAGGATATAACATGAGTTTAAGAAATACGACAAGACAACGGACAATAGATTCTTTTGCGGCACATGGGTCAAAAGGATCAAAGCGGGTTAGCGGCTCGCTTTCAGACGCAGTTGTGCATTGCATTGCAAATAACAGTAAGATAAGTTTAAATGAAGTAAAGAGGCTAAGAAAGGCACGTAAATATTAATCTGTAAATAGGGAATCTGGTTACAGGTTCTCTATTTCACTTAATAGACAAAAGAATACAACACAAGTGAGGTCATGATATGCAGGAAGAGATTAGGGTGATGACGTTGGTCAGGAAAGATAAGCTTGCACAGCGTGATAAGGCATCGGAAAAGAGGATGGAAGAAAGGTTTTTTACTACAGACTATTTCGACTTACTCATAGCAAAGAAGTACCCATTAGACATGCCGCTTAGCCAATGGATGAGTGAGGATACGGCATTGACAGATTACAGTCAGGAGACAGCCGTCCAAAGATACCCATTATACTTTAGCAACTATATATATGATAAATACGAAAACGGCCGGCAGGACCTTAAAAGAGGTGATCCCTTTGAGAATGGCAGTGTTTTCAAATTTCTGAGTGTAATACAGGTATATATTGCACCGGAGATATTAAGGCGACTTAAAGATAAAATGGACGTGTGGTGTGGCACGGAACATCAAGGTATGCTTGATTCATTTCTCAATGATCTATATGACACAGTGGAATGTTTTCGGCGTTCTTACCAGAATCAGGAATTTGTATACAGAATCTACTATGCCCTGTCAGCGGGCGATTTCACGATAGTCATAAAAAGTCGTACTCCGGAGTTATCTTTTGGAATTTCCACCTATTTAAGAAGCAGAATATCAAAGAAGAGATGGGCAGTGTATAAAACATACACATTGTTAGCCATGGAGGAGGACATAGATGGATGGGAAAATGATTCTATAAGGCTGGTGGAAAACAGGGATATTGGAAAATTCGTACTGAGGGGATGCTACTCATGGAAGTATTGGGCGGAATGTCCGGGAAACGAAAATATTGAAGGAATTGACAGGCTGAATGGCAGATATGATATTTCAGCAGAGCTCTCCGAACAGGAATTTGTGCAGCTGTATGATAAGGTTTCCGGGAATGCGAGTAGCAGTGCCGGGGAGAAGGGTCAGAAAGAGGGCATTGTCAATTATTTGACAGACCTGATAGACAAGAAGTATTTGTCCTATGTCAATGAAAGATATCTTATGCGTGGAATAGATGTCAAGATAAATGATGCGGACGCTGCAAGCCAGTTGGTGCTGGATGATAAATACGATGAGGAACTGTATATCTTAAATCAGAATTTCATCAGGGAGTTGCGGCAGAAACATGGCGACATGGAAAAGAAGTATGCTGTTATATACCGGGAGCATAAAAGTCTGAGGCAATACTTTGAACTGCTAAAAAGGCAGATAGATTTCTGCAGTGTGCTGAATGAACAGTCGGATACACGGATCTATGCGGGTGGAATGGAGCAGCTGCTGGAGGCCGTGCTGGATTCCCTTGGCGCATACAAGGATATGTATCAGCAGGAAAGAGAAAACGGGGACAGCCTGCTTGGAGAACTGATCGTGCAGTATCTGGGAAAGGCTGTCTATTCGATCAATACATATATGGAATATGTGCGAAATAATAACCTTCAGTCTCTCCAGACACCGAACTACAATATCGAGTCAGATATGGGTATGGAAAAAATACTGATCGGATATAGTGAATACCTGAAAGAGTTTGTCAGGTTTTATGTGGCAAATAGTGTCTGCATGAGTAATAATATAAGCTTCCTGCCCATAGTCGTACCGAATATCTGTGAATTTGATATTACGGTTGAGGCATTGTTTCCCGATGACAAGATATTTAATCTTACAAAGAAAACGACAGAGAAGAGTAAGAAGCTGCTGATCATTAACAGTCCTTCGATGATGGAATTGGAAGACATTCCAATGGCAATGGCGATGTTATGCCATGAAATCGCACACCAGTTCAGATATGAGAGCCGTGAAGATAGAAACAAAATCCTGCTGCAGCTTTTTGCGGTGGAGTGTGCCGAAGTAATCACCGGAAAGATTCTTGCAAGATTACAGACCGAGACCGGTGAGGTCATTACATATCCGCCAGTTGAGACGATATTGCAGCAGGAGCTGTCAAACACGATCAGGGAAATTCTGACAAGCCCGGAATATGGCATCGACATGGATTCGCCGCTGGATTGTCTCAGGGTACAGCTCAATGTTAACCTGCTTCATTTTTTCGATCATTTTTGTTATATATCCAAATTGGATAAGTATGTACAACTCTTTATCAGGCAGGTGAATGAATGGGAGAATGTTGATGTAAGCAGTATCGGAACAATAAAAAAGTTTTATAAAGTAATACATTCAAAAGAGTCTAAAGAATCATGTCTGCGGGACATTACAAAAGTGGCTGAAGAGTATCTGAAGGAAGTCGCTGAGCAAGGAGAAGATAGAGCAGTCATTTATCTGTATATGGAAGATTTGTTAAAACAGTTAGCGGTTGAAGACCGAAACGATATCGATATAAATGCACAGGAATTTATCGTTCGGCTGCACAAGAGACTGGCCGATATCTGGCAGGAGAGAACAATAGAGTATGCAGGCAGGATTGGAGAAGAAATATCTGCTAATGATTATAGGATGTGGGCGCTTTCAGGGAGGTATCTTGGGTTAGATGCGGGGTTAATGGAAGATACGAAGGTCTTTGAGAAGAACAGGGACAGGTTTCTTGATGTGATGAAACAGGCGAAGCTCGAAGAAGGGGATCTTGAGACGCCATCGCGGAGTATTTCGACATACAGGGAGATTACATCGGATATATTTATGTGCTGTGTGATGGGGTTAAGCCCGTTTGCGTACCTCAATGTAATCGTGACAAATATGTGGAGGACGGACCTGACCATCAATCTGGATACAATGGAAAGAATTATCACTGTGATTCTGACCATAGGGATTCCGGATAAGGATCTTGAGTCAGAACAGGTACTGAAAAAGTATAATACAATCTGTTTGGATGTATTAGACCGAGTAGGAACCGAGATCAGGGAATATCTGCCAGAAAAGTATGAGGAGTTTCATAAAATAGCCCTGAGCATAGGGGAGGAATTAGGGAAGTACGACAATGAGTCTGATATCCGAATCGTCGAATGCAAAAACAGGCTTGAAGATTTCCGGCATGACATGGAAAAGCAGTATGAATACAAAAACGATTTGTATATAAAAATCGATAAGATGCTGTTGGTATGCAGGGCACTAATTAATGAGGGCGAGCAATATATAGAACAGTTATATGGAGATGCCAGATATCCACAGTTATGCAGGAAGTTATTCTTAAAGCAAGATTATGATATAGCGCGGAGTGTGTTAAGTGAGTTCAGGGAAAAAATGACAGTCGATTTCAATATGGCGCAGCTTGACAGGCTGCACCATAAGATTGCGGATTACTTGGAACGGCTGTATGAGACTGGAAAAGTGACAGAAGGCAGCCTGAACAGGGAAGGGATCGAATTTCTGCTAAAAATGTTTTATAGCTACAAATTCCAGTATGCAGAGAGTGGGGGAAATAATGAAGATAGAGACATATGTAGTTGACAGTCTTGGCGGTTATATGGACAGGATCGGGCAGATAGCCATGAATAAAGGAAAAGGCCAAAAGAATGATTTCGTCCCTGTGCTGTGGTTCAGGGGAATGTCAGACATAGCCCACTCACTGGTGACTACGCTACATAGGTCGGGCGTCGTTGTGGACAGGCGTGGGAATGTCAGCAATTATTCACAGGCTCATTATGATGAGGATATATGTGCGCAGCACTATATAGCCAAGAATTATCATTATTTTGACAAAATTCCTGATTCAAGGACGGAGTGGCTAGAGACAATGCAGCACCATGGAATGAGGACGAGGCTGCTTGACTGGTCGGAATCAAGTATCCATTCACTGATGTTTTCCATGGAGTGCTTCCTGGATAACAAAAGTTACAGAAATACGGACAGGAATAAATGCACCCCCTGTGTCTGGGTCCTGGATCCGGTAGAGTTAAACAATAGAATCCATGAAATGTTTAAGGATGAACTGAAGAAGGAGAAGGAAGCAGCTGATAATTTAATTGTAAAACTTTTGGGGGAACTTGAACTGAGTGATGCCGAACTGGACATAACATATGAAAACATGAAAGCATTTGCTGAAGATGATTTCCTAAAGTATGGGGAAAACCATCTGGATGGTATTTTCAACCTGAGCGAGATAAACAATGAGATACTTCGCGACAGGTCACGGCTGAAATATATGATTAAGAGGGGGGACAATTTTAACCCGTTTTTCTATCTGTACAGCAGGATATATTCAGATGGATATGTCCTGGAACACAGGGAGTTTCCGCCGTTGGCGACAGTGCAGTCCTATCATTCCGAGAGAATCAAGGCCCAAAAAGGTGTATTTACAGTATTTCCTTTTTATAATGAGGGATCTGATGATTATAAGATGAGAAAAATGAACATGAATCCGGATGCCCTGGAGAATAATATGAATGCGCACAAATTCTTAAAGAGGATTGTGATAAGCAATCCGCAGAAGGTTGCATATGAATTGCTTGCAAACGGTATGAATGACAGCTGGCTGTATCCGGAAATGCCGATTGTCTCTAATGTATTGGAGAACAGGATGGTATTCGGCTGATAATTTAACTCGTATACTATGATTGAGCATATTCCGAAAATTGTACAAGAGAAATTAGTTTTGTCTTGTTTAGCAGATGGAATACAAACATTCATAATAATGTTTGTATGTGCATTATGCATTTATTGTGCACATTATTTGTGCATTATGCTATGATGTGAATGGAAATTTGGTAAGCATTTTAGATTTGCTCATTCATAGTCGTATATTGATTTTATATAGCAATAATATGTTATAAATTGTAGCTTGTCTGAGTCATAATGAAATGACAGCTTTGTTCCAAACCGTTGGATAACAAGACTAAATAACGGTTACAAATTCAATGTTTGAAAAGCTATATAGTATCTCAATTCGAAATCTGGGGTTTAAATGAGAAAGATTGTGATGTTATGAAAACGTCATAATCTTTTTTATGTGGGCCGATCATGGCATTAATCTAGCTGGTGAAAGTCTAGCTACCCATTTCGAGCAGTTCCGTTAAAATAACGAATGAATTAAATGATACTGAAAATATTATTTGAAAGATATTGTAAAACAGCACAATTTTATCTGCTTTTAGTAGTACATTTTGTACATATTTACTCTTTTGGTTTTGGCCTTTAAAAATTCTTTAGCTATTTTTTCGCAACTGCTCGATATGGGTAGCTATGGATATTTACCGTCAAGTGTAGTGAACCACAAGTCGGTATCAGTAATGGTATGGATGGAGGAAGTGATATAGCATAGTTCTTGAACCTATGAACAGTAATTTCTAAAACATCATCAGGCTGAGTCTACTTACAGAACTGGGACAGGTCAATCCTGTACGCCCGCAGTGTTTTTGAGTCCAGCCTCTTTTGATTCTGGCAGTAGTCCAGATAGTCGGTTACATATGTCTGTAAATCATTCATAATCAAAATCTTCTTATCTTTTGTATTTGAAGATATATCCTACATGGATTTTGGCAGAAATGCACCTGCCATATAATGCCGTGCTGTTTTCCAGACTATGCCGTTAAAAAATCAGGCGTTGTGTCCTATTATGTTTATAGGCTCGGTTGAGCCATAAAAATAAATAGGACACGCATACACCTGATTTTATTTTCGCCTCTGGCTGTCGGTGATGGGCAGGGGTGGCAGAATCCCATTTCGTGCGATGACATACCTGCAGTGGAGACATTGTTGCCCGTGAAGGTAGTGTGGGAAGGGTTTCTAACTGCTCACAGCAAAAGCTGTTTTGCAGAGAAACGCTAAGTCTCACACAGAGCAGAGGATTGTGCCTACTGGTCTGGCAGCTAGGGATAATGAGATAAAACAGCGCCGGGATCTCAGCGAAAGCATTTTCCGGGAGTGGCTGCCTGCGGATGCGGTCAGGGATGGAGCAATCCATGATTGGGCAATGACCAAAGCGTAGCGAGGGGGAGCTTCCCCAGTGTATGTTACCCGGTTCGGGGAGCCATGAGAATGGACAGGAATCGGGTAGGGGAAAAGCTTTTCCCCTACCCGTGCGCTGGGCACCCGTCAGCCTATGCTGACATATTTCTTTTGGGTGCCCGTGTGCATGTAAAAGGCCTGATATATTATATTCAGGCTGTCAGAAGGCTGGTGCGGCATTTAATGCTGCATTATCTTCTGATACAGGGAAGTTTTTCGGACAGACAGGAAAGTTTTTCTGTATGAGGGGATAATGTTTCAGATACATTCTATCCCAACAAATTGGAACAGGTGAAATGTCCATCAGACATTAAAAAGGAAAGGCTGAAATAACCATGACAGTTGAAGAAATGAAGGCAGTAGATATCAGGACAGTGCACCCGGAGGAACTTGTGGATATCACAAAGCTCAGCATAGACAGATTGCTGGAGGGGGACGACCGGAAAACAGAATTTATTCGGCAGGTAAAAAACCCCTATTGTTACAGGGTAGGGAATATCATCGTTAAATCAAGTTATTCAGGTGACGCAACCCTTACAGAACGGTTTCAGGAATTAGTCCTCGCGGTGTGAACCTGATATTTTTATACAAAAAGGGTGGAAAAATCCCCAAAACTGTGTTAATCTAAGAATCATAAAAAATAGGGCTGACATCGGTGCAGGCTTCTGGTTCTTGGGTTAAGACTGGGCAATCTTAATTTGAAAATCATAAGAATGGAGCGGTGCAGGATGAAGGCAGACAATTCTAAAGTATATCAGGCAGCCATCTACTTAAGGTTATCAAAGGAAGATGGCGATGTTGCAGTGGGCGGCAGGCCCGAGAGCAACAGTATCTCAAACCAGAAAGATCTAATCATGGACTATGTGGGAAGGCACCCGGAGATCCATGTCCATTCCGTCAGGGTGGACGACGGTTACAGCGGTGTAGACTTCAACCGTCCAAATTTCCAGCAGATGTTGGATGACATCAGGTCCGGCAGCGTGGACTGTGTCATCGTAAAGGATCTGTCCCGCTTTGGTAGGAACTATATCGAGGCGGGAAGATATATTGAAAAAATATTCCCGATGATGGGTGTGCGGTTCATTGCCGTCACGGACGGGTATGACAGTCTTAACAATGCAGGCGGCAGTGAAATGATGGTTCCGTTCAAGAACCTGATTAATGACGCATACAGCAGGGATATTTCCATAAAAATACGGAGCAACCTGGAAGTGAAGCGAAAAAGAGGGGAATATATTGGCGCCTTTGTGTCATATGGCTACCAGAAGTCGGCGGAGGATAAGAACCAGATTGTAGTAGATGAATATGCAGCAGGCGTCGTGAAGGATATTTTCAGGATGAAGCTGCTTGGAATGAACCAGCAGGCAATCGCGGACGCGCTGAATGAAAAGGGAATCCTTCCACCCCTTGCGTACAAGAACAGCATCGGAATCCGCCTGAAAACCTCGTTTGACATGGGCGAGACACCGGAGTGGAATCCCGTATCCGTCACAAGGGTGCTGAAAAATGAACTTTATACAGGTGTACTCATACAGGGAAGACAGACAACGCCCAACTATAAGGTAAAAACGCGGGTGATGAAGCCGGAAAGCCAGTGGGTGCGCATTGAGGACAGCCATGAGGCAGTCGTTAGCAGGCAGGATTTTGACCTTGTACAGGAGCTTTTAAGGCTGGACACACGGTGCACCCCGGGAGGGGACAGGGTGTATCCGCTTGCAGGCGTTTTGGTGTGCGGCGACTGTATGGAGAGCATGGTGCGAAAGACTGTTCCAGCAAATGGCAGGCAGTATGTCTATTATGTCTGCTCTGTCAACAAGAAAAATAAGCAGGAGTGTTCCCCGCATCGGATCAGTGAATCCGACCTGACGGAGGCGGTGCTGAAATCCATACAGCTCCACGTGGCTGAAATGCTGGGAATCCAGAATGCGTCTGCGTTGCTTGATGAGCTGCAGTGGAAACAGGCAGGCATTGAGAAATATGAGGAGCGGATCAGGCTGGAAAAGGAGAAAAAGGACAGGACAGATGCACGGAAACTGCATTTATACGAAGATTTCAAGGATGGCCTCCTGACAAAACAGGAATACATGCAGATGAAAGAGGAGTATACCAGCCAGTCAGCTGTTTCCGAGAAAGCAATCATCGCCTACGAAAATGAGGTGGAACTGCTGAAAAATAACAAGGGCAGCAGGCAGGAATGGATTGATACCTTTAAAAAGTATGAGAACATAACGGAACTGGATCGCGCTGTGGTAGCTGCACTGGTAAAGCAGGTGCGGGTATATGATAAAAAGAGGATTGAAGTCATTTTCAACTTTCATGAGGAAATAAACCCGTGTAATCATGATGGCAGATATGCGGAAGGGATGGTGATGTAGATGGCAAGAAAGAGCAGAAAACAGGCCGTGATACAGACACCGGAAGCTGCAGATACGAATCTTAAAGTGTACCGCACTGCGCTGTATGCAAGGCTGTCCGCGGACGAAAACAACAGGGACGCGGGAACAACGATAGAGAACCAGCTTTGTCTGCTCAGGGAATATGTGAAGGACAAGCCGTATTTACAGGCAGAATCCGAATATTTCGACGACGGAGTCACGGGAACGGTATTTGACCGTCCTTCCTTTAACCGCATGATCGCGGACATGAGGGCAGGAAAGATTGACTGCATCGTCGTAAAGGATCTTTCTAGGCTCGGCAGGAATTATCTCGAGGCGGGCGACTACATCGAAAAGATATTTCCATTTTTCAATGTCCGTTTCATTGCAGTGACAGACGGTTATGACAGCAGCAGTTCGGACCTTACAGAGGACGGACTGATCGTTCCCCTGAAAAACCTGATCAACGATATCTATGCAAAGGACCTGTCACAAAAAATAGGTTCCGCACTTCATGTCAGGCAGAAACAGGGAAAATATATCGGGGTATCTGCACCTTATGGATATGTGAAAGACCCAGCAGACCATGGAAAGCTTGTCGTTGATGGGGAAGTGAGGGCGACAGTCAGGGACATATTCCGCAGGAGGGCTGACGGCGAGAGTCTCACAGCTATCGTCAGGAAACTGAATGAAGATGGCACTCCCTCCCCGTCACAATATCAGTACATGAAAGGACGGGTAAAGACAGTGAGATCGGAATTATGGACTGTCAGCACACTGTCCACCCTCCTTGAAAATCCAGTATATGTAGGCGACATGGAGCAGGGAATACGAAAAACATCATTGTGCCAGGGCATAAAGAGACACAGGGTTTCCGCAGAAGAAAGAGTATATGTAAGAAATATTCATGAACCAATCGTGGAGAGGGAGATTTTTGAAAAGGTTGCCTGGATGAAGAAGGCAGATAGGGAGAAATACCATGCCAGTTACGGTATGTATAGTGAGTTGTCGAAAGAGCCGAACCTGCTGAAAGGAATACTGGTCTGCAGGGACTGTGGGAAGCTCATGCAGCTCCGGCGGGACAACAGCGGGGCAAAACTCAATCCGCCAAGGACATATTTCAGGTATGTATGTCCTACATATCAGAATTTAAAGGAAAAAGGCTGTACAAAAAAGCGGCTGAATAAAAAGGAGACTGAGAAAGCAGTAGAAGAAGCGGTCAGGCTCCACATAAGGCTTTTTCTGGACAGCAGGAAGGTACTGGACAGTTTAAACCATACAGAACAGGCAGGGCGGATCAACGACGGATACAAGAAAGAAATTTCCGAAAATTGTAGGCGGAAGAAAAAGGCGCAGCAGAGGGCAGGCGCATTATACAACGATTATGCGGACGGGCTTCTGAATGAAAGTGATTATCTGTATGCAAAACAAAAATATCTGGACGAGGCTGCTGCTGCGGAACAAAGGATTTCAGAACTTCAGGAGATGCAGAAGAGATATAACAAAGGCTGCAGGAAAGACAGCAGGCTTGAAACGATGGTTGAACAATATATGGATTTTGATGTCCTGACAGGTGAGATCATTCATGCCTTCATTGAGAAGATATATGTACACGGTGACAAAAGTCTGGAGATATGTTTCCGGTTCCGTGACGAACTTGGGGAGTTAATACAGACAGTTGAAGAAAGGAATGGTGAAATATGCAGTGTTGATTGGCAAATAATCTGCACCTACTTTCAGCAGATTATTTTATCCCGGTT
>CAMWLV010000152.1 GCA_947175175.1 uncultured Lachnospiraceae bacterium | reverse complement strand
GAAACTGTTGAAGAAACAAAAGCTGAAGAACAGCTGAAAGCAGAAACTGTTGAAGAGACTATATCAGAAGAACCAACGACAGAAGTATACACAACACCCAGGAGAAGTATCGCATTTATCGGATCAGAATGTTATCCATTTGTAAAAACCGGTGGTTTGGGAGATGTTATGTACGCCCTTCCTAAGGCATTAGTAAAACAGAATTGCGATGTAAAAGTAATTCTTCCACGTTACAAATGTATTCCCCAGGAATATCAGGAGAAAATGGTATACAAAGGTTCCTTCCAGATGGATTTATGCGCGGATGGCAAAGCATATTATGTGGGAATCATGGAATATGTCTGGGATGGTGTTGTATATGACTTCATTGATAATGAAGAATTCTTCTCTGATGGAAATCCATATACGAATCTGATTGATGATATTCCTAAATATTGTTACTTCGCAAAAGCAGCGCTGGCTGCGTTGAACTACATGGACTGGATACCTAATATCATTCATTGTCATGACTGGCAGGCTGCCCTGGTTCCTGTGTATTTGAGAATAAAGTTTGTAGATACAAAGCTTACTTCCGCAAAAACTATTTTGACGATCCACAATCTGCGGTTCCAGGGTATTTATAATATTCCTACAATTCGCTACTGGACAGGCCTGCCGGATTATGTATTTAACAAAGATGCGTTAAAAGTAGGCTATGAAGATGCCAATATGTTAAAAGGCGGACTGACATATTCAAATATCATTACAACGGTCAGCAATACTTATGCAGGGGAAATCCAGAACGCATACTATGGTGAAAAACTGGATGCACATTTAAGATATCATTCTGGTAAACTGAGAGGTATTGTAAATGGTATTGATTATGATATCTGGAATCCTTATACTGATGACAGATTGTATGTAAACTATGATATTACCAATGTATTGGATAAGAAAAAAGAAAACAAACGTAAGCTGCAGGAAGAATTAGGACTAGTCCAGGATGACCACAAATTTGTGATCGGATTGATCTCCCGCTTGACGGATCAAAAGGGATTAGATCTGGTTAATTCCATTATTAGGCAGATCATGGATGAACATACACAAATCATAGTACTTGGTTCCGGGGAGCGGAAATACGAAGATTCTTTCCGCTATTATGAAAATGCTTATAAAGGAAATGTATGTTCCAATATCATGTATGATGAAACAAGGGCTCATAGAATTTATGCGGGTGCGGATGCCCTGTTGGTACCTTCCCAGTTTGAACCTTGCGGATTAACACAATTAATTGCCATGCATTATGGCACAATACCGATTGTCCGTGAGACTGGCGGATTGAAAGATACCGTAGAGCCGTATAATATGTATTCTAATATGGGAAATGGTTTTACCTTTAATCATTATAATGCGGGTTTGTTATTGGATGCCATTAACAGGGCGAAAACTTTATATTTCACAAACCGCTGGTGCTGGGATGAAATGGTTCAGAGAGACATGGATAAAAATCTGTCATGGGATAATTCCGCAAAACAATATAAGGATTTATATCTGAACTTAACCTGATACAGGTTCTGTTAAATAAAATTCAAAAATCCCCCACATCATGCACAATGGAACTGTTTGTAACTATCCCATTGTGCATAATGCGGGGGAGCTTATACTCCTTTGATATTTTTAGACAGCCTGTTAATACAGCAAAATTTTCTCCTGTAGTCTCTTTTATGTAATGGATTTTTGATCACAGAGTTCTTATTCCCTGGAAATCTCAAGTCCGGCAAAAACTCAATTTTTAAGAGCACTGTGACTCCGGAAGTTCCTGATACAGCTCATATATTCTGTCCTCAACAGAGAAAAAGCTGTCAAGCAAACGCGGATTAAAGAGTCCGCACTGCCCTGTACTAATCATTTCTAATACCTGTTTTCTGGGAAAAGCAGGCTTATAAACTTGCTTACAGCTCAAAGCATCATAGACATCTGCCAGTGAAACTACCTGTGCCCAGGGTGAAATTGCATCTCCTGCCAGCTTATCCGGATAACCTTTGCCATCCCAGCGCTCATGGTGATGGTGGGCAATATCACAGGCATAATCATAAATCTCACTTTCCCGCAATTGCGGTATACTCTCTAAAATAGCCACTCCATTCGTGGTATGGGTCTGTATAATTTTAAACTCCTCTGGCGTGAGTTTTCCGGGTTTTGTCAGCACAGCATCTGGTATCGTAATCTTTCCCACATCATGCATTACGGCAGCAAGTGCGATATTATTAATTTCTTTATAATTGAGGTCTGCACCAAAAACGGTGTTTTCAAGCAGCAGCCTTGTAATTTTACTGATACGCTGTACATGTCCGCCGGAATCCTCATTCCGAAACTCAATGGCGGTAGCTAATGCTTCTATCATCCCCTGATTAAGCTGGATAATCTTCTGCGCCTGATTTAACAGTGCAATATTTTGGCTTTCTACCACACTGCTTAAATGCTTGCGCGCCTCGAACAGCTCAACAACAGACCGCACACGCCTGACCACCATATAAGACACAACTGGTTTACTAATGACATCCATGACTCCCAGTTCATATGCCTCTTTCATCACGTTTGTGCTATTGTCCGCTGTGATTAGAAAGACCGGGATCTTTTCCAGAAGTCCCAATTCTTTAAGACGTCTCACAACTTCGATACCATTCATTCCAGGCATCATTACATCCAGAAGAATCGCACATATTTGATTTTTTTTATCTAGAATCTGATCCATTCCTGCATATCCGTCTGCTGCCTCTATAATGGTATAAAATGTTGAGAACAACTTTCCTAAAATCTTGCGGTTAACAGGATCATCATCCACAATTAAAATACTGTCAGCCACTGTATTGTTTATTAGGCGGTTATACATTTGCTCCATATAAGTAACATCCTTTCTCTAGGTAAGCTTTACCTCTTTATTCATTACTCATGTGTCGTTTGATACAATCTATAATCGCCTCCTGGACGGGCAGGAGCCGTTCATATTCCTTAAGAGCCTCCTTGGGGTTATTCATGCGTAAAAGCTCCAGCGCCTGCACATAGCCCGTAAAAAGCGGAGTCATTTCCAGATTGCCGGTAAGACCTTTTAGTGTATGTACCCGACCAATAAGCACCTCAAAGTCATCCGCATCAAAATCTGCCAATTCAACCGGGTTATCGTTTACTGTGTCAATAAACATGCTCAGCATCATTTCATAAAAGGGTTCATCATCCATCACGCGCTCCAAACCCGCCTCCACATTCACTCCCAGATTTCTTAATTCTTCAAAATAATTCACGAATCATTCTCTCCTTCACTGATTTCCTGTTGTTTTCGCTTGTCAAATACCTGCTATATGGTGTCTTTTAGCTTATCTAGTTGGATTGGCTCGGCAATATGCGCATCCATACCCGACTCAATGGCAGCCCGAATGTCATCTACAAAAGCGTTAGCAGTCATGCAATAATTGGTAAGTTTTTTCCCGAGGGATGATTACTGATGCGGATCGCTCTTGTAGCTGCATAACCATCTAAGACAGGCATTTGAACATTCATAAGAATCCCAACCGCCAGCTAAGAATCCTGCAAAATTACACCTGCCACTGCTGTGACCGCGCTTTTGTGCACAACAGAAACCAAATACCACCCCTGTATATTTTCCGCCGAAACATAAGTACTATATCTGTTTATTATTATGTCCTGCCAATATTTCGAGTATATTGGAATAGAGATGATCTCCCAGCATACCGCCAGACCTTATAAGAATATCTCCTTTATCATTTACCACATAAGCAAGTCCCTGATCATTAAAAAGACTGAGAAAACTCCAATCCATGTATACCCTTTTATTTAATATACTCCAAATATACTGTGAATACAAGAGACTTCTTTTTAAGTTTATTCTGAATCTGGTAGGTATTCATTACATCCTGCTGCTGAATAATAAGTCATCTTATAAAAGACGAAAGAAAGGATTCTTGAACAAAAAATTAAGAAGCACAGACAAGGCAGCCTCGAAACAGAAATGCTGTGTGATCTACATCCAATTAAAGCAAATTCTTTGCCTCGCCTGTACTAAAGATTATTAATACATGTAATTAAAAACACATCGACCGTATCCGTCAATAATATTCGTTTTGAAAACATCAAAGGGAGATTGGTAGGTATTGTGGTTAGTTATTTTTTTCTTTGATAACCTGGTGTCCTGTTACAATGCACATAATACAGCTGACAAGCAGCAGACAGGACCAGAATTTGTGGCCGTTCATGTCATCTGTCCCTCCTTATATTACATGATGAAATGCGTCCATACATGCTCCTCGGTTTCTGGCAGACCGATCTGTTCCCTTCCCAGCGCTATGCATTTCATCAAAAAAGACATATTCCTTGCAAGAACACGCATTGTCTGTTTCCCTTCCTCATCCATGTCTGCCTGTCCCTGCTCCCTCCCATGGATGCTGTTCCAGTACTGGCTGGAAGCGACCGGCATATTGGAAATTGTAAAATATTTATTGAGCTCATCAAATGTTGCCGAACAGCCGCCTCTTCTTGCACAGACAACACTTGCCCCAACTTTCATGGTCTTGTCAAAGTGCGTACTGTAAAACAGACGGTCCAGCACGGCAATCAGGGTTGCATTTGCAGAGGCATAATAAACCGGACTGGCAACAACAAGACCATCCGCCTCTTCAAATTTAGGGGCAATCTCATTCACAACATCATTAAACACACATTTTCCTGCCTTGGCGCACTGACCGCACGCAATACATCCCCTTACATCCTTGTTTCCGACCTGCACAATGTCGGTTTCAACGCCCTCAGCATGAAACGTCTTTGCCATTTCATCAATCGCAATGGACGTATTTCCATTCACCCGTGGACTTCCGTTAATAATCAGAACTTTCATTTATTATCTTAACCTCCTATTCTTGAAATTACTGCAAATTTTTAAATCAACAAGTGCTTTTTGAACCACAAACATCCTTACCGAATTGTGTCATTTATCCCGTTGTAAAAAGGGCACTCCTCTCCTCATTTTTTCAAAGGTTCAGCAGTTTCCTACAAACACATATTTTAAATATTTTCTGGCAGTCTCTGCGAGGCCGTATACGCTTTCCACTGCTGTCGCCTCCCTGTCCGTCATATGGTACCTTGGGAAAAAACGGGTGACATGCAGTGGAATCTCCTTACCGACAATTGTCCCGACAGACGCAATCCATTCAGCCTCTTTTTCCATTTCCGATATCTCATCATTTTTACCCGGCACAATCAATGTAGTAAGCTCTACATGACAACCGGCTGCCGCATGCAGGATAAATTCTTTGACTGTATCTAAATCCCCGCCAAGTTCCCTGTAATACGATTCCCGAAACCCTTTCAGATCAATGTTCATGGCGTCTATCATGGGAAGAATCTCCTCCAGTATTTCGGGCGATGCCGTCCCATTAGTCACCAGAACATTTTTCATCCCTGTCTTTTTCACCAGTGTACCTGTGTCGCGTATATATTCCCATCCGACCAGCGGTTCATTATACGTAAACGCTATACCGATATTTCCTGCATCTTTGCAGGCAAGCGCTTTATCCACTAAATCCTTCGGCGAAATATAAACGGTTTCTGCCGCTTCTGCATCTGCCATGGAAATCTCATGATTTTGGCAGAAAGCGCATCGCAAATTACACCCATAGCTTCCAACGGACAGAATCCGGCTTCCAGGATGAAATAGTTTCAGCGGTTTTTTCTCAATCATATCCAGCGCAAGGGAAGTGACTCTTCCATAGTTTTCACATACAATTTTTCCCTGCTCATTTTTCCTTGCCCTGCATAGTCCTCTCTGCCCGGTTTCCAGACTGCAATGATGCATACATGTATGACAGACTGCTTTCATTTCTCCTGCCCCCATCCTGCGTCCGCACCGAATATGGCGCTAAAAATGCCTTATTACTTCGAATCTTTCCAGCGTGATGTCTTCCTCTTCACCAATACCTGCCTTACGCCTTGCGACTGCAATCTGCTCCTCCACGGTATCTATGCCGTCAAGATTCGGCAGTAACAGACCGCGTTTACAGCCTTTTGTCACAATGACGCCATAGCGTTTGACATCCAGTTTGTCCGGTGTATCGATAACCTCTGTATCGCCCAGCACGTCCACACTGACTACAAGTTCGCCCAATTCCTCCTCCCTGACTGGCAGAAATCTGGGATCCCTGCATGCCGCGCTAATGGCATTTTCTATAACTTCTTGCGCAACAGTAGTCTGTACGGCATGAATCGTTCCAATACAGCCGCGGAGACTTCCATTTTCCTTAATGGAAACAAAGACGCCTGCCCTCTGGCTGTACAGTTCCTGAGGCAATCCGTCTGGCACTGTTATTTTTTCTCCCGTGCGCACATAGCTCTCTATTGTCTTTCTGGCAAGCTGTACATAGGCATCTTCCTGATCTTTCTGCTTTGCAATTTTTGCCCTTTCTTTTTCTTCAAACTGCTCCTTGAAATTACGTTCTGTATCATTGCCGCAAACCATATAGCTGCACACCCCATATCCCACGCCAAAAACACCTTCATAAGACAAGGCTTTTGCTTCCACTTTCAGTTGATCAAGTGCTCCTGCCATAATTGTAAACGAACGGTGTCCACATTCCCCTGCCTTTTCACAAAATTTTTCCGAAAATTGGAACAGCTCTCCAAAAGCGGCTTTACCCATCACGTCCATAATGCGGCTGTCATATTCCGGCCCCTCCTCCTGGTATCCGTAAGGCCCATCTTCTTTTAACCTGTGCGATAAATCCCCGCTTGCTATCAGCACCGTTGTCCGGTTCAGAAGTTTTGCAGCTTTCTGAATATACTGTCCTAATTGATAGTGCATTTTTAGAGGCAGTCCGGACAATCCTATGCGGACGAGCTGGTAATCATTAACATATTGATTCACGAAATACAATGGAACCATCGTACCATGATCCAGCTGCTTGTCACGCTCTCCTTCTGTTCCTGCAGGAAAGTCTGCGGCATCTGCCAGTTTACAGATTTGTTCCACAAATTCTGTATCATACTGGATTTCCATCTGAACCTGAGGGGCGCGAAACTGCGCAAAATCCCCTGATGCGCCTTTTCCAGGTGATATATGGAAATAATCTGAATACAGTACCTGATGCGGGGACAGCAAAACGATTGTTTTCGGTTTCAGGCTGCCAATCTTACGTGCTGCCGTCTGGTAGGCATCAATCGTTTTCTGGATTTTTTTCTCCTCGCCCCTGCCGATATCTGGTACGATTATCGGTGGATGGGGAACCATAAATGCTGCAACAACTGCCATAAAACAATGCTCCTTTCACAAAACGCATCCCTCGCAGAATCAAAGCTGGCAACCCCAATTTCAAATGGGGGAAATGGATTTCCATTACAGCAACAAGGAAATGACTGATCCAGACAATGATTTGTATGTACCATTATGGATATCGTTGATACATAAGTCATAAAGGTTTCTGGTGATGTAAAATATATCTTTCCCACTTCGTTTTATCAACTTTCATAAGGCTGTTATGATATTCTTTTTCCCTGAAAAGTTGATCGATATCCAGCAAGCAGCCGGATAAAATTTTCATCGCTGTACGATCCTCTGTCGTATAAATATAAAATCATCATATCATAGATTGTGTAATATGTCGATAGCGTGAATCTTTTATAAAATGTCACATTGGTGACATTTTCCGCTCTTTTATTTTACGATTAAGAATAAATCAGGTTGAGTAATCTTTAAAACATGATATACTACTATCAAGAGTAATCCGTTCCAAAGGCTCAGAAGGATTTAATATGAGTAATAAAGCTCTAATATAGAAAGGAAACAATCTCCAAGACTGTCTATTTGTTGAACTGATTCCAAAAGAATTCACTGACTGAATCCTTCATCAATTTTATATTTAACATAAACAGGGAATGATAACACTACCATTCCAATCGACAAGAGGCATAAAAAACATGGAAAACAATCATATTTATATTGCAATTGACCTAAAATCCTTTTACGCCTCCGTTGAGTGTGTCGAAAGGCAGCTTGACCCAATGGACACAAATCTCGTAGTTGCGGATGCGTCAAGGACAGAAAAGACCATCTGCCTTGCAGTCTCCCCATCCTTAAAGTCATTTGGCATATCAGAACGGGCAAGACTGTTTGAAGTGATACAAAAAGTCAGGGAAGTAAATGCCCTGCGGAAAAGCAAAGCCCCAAACCATCAATTTCTAGGCGAATCTTACCTAGCCAGAGAACTGCAGGAGCATCCCGAATTTTCACTGTCCTATATCATTGCCCCGCATGGCGTACTATATGGAGTACAGTACAAAAATCTATGAAATCTATCTCAAATACATTGCACCAGAAGATATCCATGTATATTCCATTGATGAGCTATTTATGGACGTGACTGCATACTTGAAAACTTATTCCCTCTCTGCAAGGGAACTTGCTGCAAAAATCATACAAGATATCCTTTCCCAGACAGGCATCACTGCTACTGCAGGCATAGGAACAAACCTGTATTTATGCAAGATTGCGATGGACATTGTGGCAAAACATGTCGCGCCGGACAAAAACGGAGTGCGGATTGCAGAACTCGATGAAATGAAATACAGGGAACTTTTATGGAATCACCAGCCAATCACTGACTTTTGGAGAGTCGGGCACGGATATGCCAAAAAGCTCGCGGAGCACGGAATGTATACGATGGGTGATGTAGCAAGGTGTTCCATCGGAGATGACCGGAATTACTATAATGAAGACTTACTTTACAAGCTATTTGGCGTCAATGCAGAACTCCTGATAGACCATGCGTGGGGATGGGAACCCACAACAATTGACCTAATCAAGCATTACAAACCGGAAACAAACAGCCTGTGTTCTGGTCAGGTACTCCAGTGCCCTTATGATTCCACGAAGGCAAAACTCATTGTTAAAGAAATGACAGACCTACTCGTGCTTGATTTGGTAGAAAAACATCTGGTCACCGACCAACTGGTACTTACCATTGGATATGACATCAAAAACCTGACCAACATGGAAACCGTCAGTCAGTACAAAGGCGAAGTCACCACAGACCGTTACGGGCGGAAAGTTCCAAAACATGCACATGGAACTACTAATCTGAATGAGCCATCTTCCTCAACAAAACTGATTATGGATGCAGTCATGGCGCTCTATGACCGCATTATTGATAAAAATCTTCTGGTACGGCGGATTACTGTAGCCGCAAACCATCTGATTGACGAAGCAACTGCCCTTGCAGACAAACAAGAGCATTTTGTCCAAATGGATTTGTTTACTGATTATGAGGCATTGGAAAAGCAGAAACAGGAGGATGCGGCAAAGATGAAAAAAGAACGGACACTGCAGGAAGCCGTTTTATCCGTAAAGAAAAAGTTCGGCAAAAATGCAATCCTAAAAGGCATAAATTTGGAGGAAAGTGCAACAGGTAAGGAACGGAACAATCAGATTGAAGGACACAGGGCATAATGGGAAAATATGATGATATGATCAATCTGCCACACCATGAATCCACAAAGCATCCAAAAATGCCTGCATTGGACAGAGCCGCCCAGTTTTTACCTTTTGCCGCACTGACTGGGCATAATGCGGCTGTTATGGAAACAGCACGGCTGACAAATAGCAAAGTAGAACTGGACGAAATCAAAAAGGAAGAACTGAATGAAATCAAAAAGGAAGAACTGAATGAACATTTACAACTGGTCAAAGAACAGTTTGCGCGAAAGCCGCAGGTAAGTATTACTTATTTTGTTCCTGATGTCAAAAAAGATGGCGGCGCTTATTTGACCATAACAGGAACAATCGGAAAAATTGAGGAAACCCGGCATCAGGTTATCATGGAAAACGGAACCATTATTCCAATGAATGATATTTATGAGATTGAAAGCACGATTTTTGATCATGCTGAATCTTAACAGCCAATCCCCGCCATTCGCCACTCATGGGAATAATAATTATACCGCAGGCGGAATGTCCGCTGCATGCCATAAAGAGATGCTGTACAGATAAAGTTTGCCCCAAGCGAACCCTCTTCCTGGTCTGTTGAAATAACTTTGTCTATATTAATCGTGATTAGCTCTCCATTCCTGTCACAAAAACGGAACCACATTGGCGTGATTTTTCCATTGGTGTCGGTACACGAAATCATCTGAACCGGAGTATCTATACACAGGATTGTTTCCATCATCGCTCCCTCCACATATTAAAAATATGAATTCTTAATATATTATTGCGGATTCTGATGAAAATATAACAGGAACAAGCCGCTCCAGACCACTAATCCCGTCCGTTATCTGAGTAGCTTGTCCATCTTTTCACCCTTTATTGATCAGGTTAATTAGATCCCTGTATGTCCTTATACGGTATGGATCATCCCAATCCACGCCATGCATAACCTACGTTCCGCCCTCATCTGCCATATATTTCCCCTTTCCAGCCTGCCATATCATTGCCCTCACCTCTATATTGCTGTCTACAAGCTCCGCAAACCTTTTTCCATAATCAAACGAACCCATAACTGACCCATAGTGCGTGGGGGATTGAAAGTTTCGCCTGCGCTCAATCAAAATTTGATTACTTCCGGCTCATGTGTAAATGAAGATATGGTAGCCGTTACATTTTCCAAGTAAAACACCTGCGTATTTCCATCGTCTGCCGCATACATATTTTGCAGGCTCGGATAAGCGTCAAGCATGGACTGTCTTGCCTCTGTACGGTCATCTTCCACAAGCGTGCCTGCCACCCTGATCCATTCTCCTTCTTTCATGGCACATATTTCCACCTTTCCATTTGCCATGATCTGCTTAGACACATCCTTTACCTTTCCAGTCTGAATATAAAGTTTTCCCTCAAAAATATGTA
>CAMWLV010000151.1 GCA_947175175.1 uncultured Lachnospiraceae bacterium | reverse complement strand
GAATATCCGAACTGAACAATATGCCCATAGAAAATATCAGCCTTTCAGACTGGACATTCAAAGGCGGTGTCAAGACTGCTGCCGGCAAAGACAGGATTGTGCCAATCCATTCAGCAATTCGTGATATGGTCTCTGAGCGAATCGCTGACAATGGCAGTAGGTTATTCATTGAGAATGGTAAACCCATCAGCAACACACTATTGTCCAAACGCTTTAAAGCTGCTCTGACCGCTGCAGGTATCACAACAGAACATACAATACATGATTGTCGACATACTTTCACATCACTGCTTGATACTGCTGGCGCTAATCCCATATGTATTGACCGCCTTGTTGGTCATGCTTCCAAAAGCATCACGTCAAAGGTATACACGCATAAAGATATAGAGGAATTGCGGGCAGCAGTTGAATTAATAAAAGCACCTGAATATTAGTTCGTTTCAGGTGCTTATTTTGTGTCACTAGCTTGTCACTAGTAGGGTAATTTTTGTACTGTTTTTTCAATTCCCTTCAAAGCAAGAATCCTGCAAAATCAAGGTTTCTAAGGTTTGCGGAATCTCACAAAATTGGTGTTTGTTAAATGAAACTTAAATTAGATGTGTTTATTTTGTGAATAAATATCACTTGTATGGTTACACTAAATTCTTATTGACATCCTATAGCATGTGCATTAGGATATACTGGTAATATCAGTTACGAAATGAAAGTTTGAAAGAAGGTCACTTTCAAACTATTGATTAATATGCGTACCAGAGCACACAAGGGGTATAAAAATGAAATATTTAAGACAATTTTGCATTATCCTGTTTGTATCTTTTCTTGGAGAGCTGCTTCATATCCTGATTCCGCTTCCCATTCCAGCAAGTGTCTATGGACTGGTTCTAATGCTTTTTGCGCTATGTACAGGAATCCTGAAACTAACACAGGTCAAGGAAACTGCCGACTTTCTGATCGAAATCATGCCTGTCATGTTCATTCCTGCAGCAGTAGGTCTGCTGGACTCGTGGTCTGCCCTGCAGCCAATATGGCTTCCCGTCATTGTCATCACGATATTGACTACCATTATTGTGATGGCGGTGACTGGACAAGTAACACAGTTCATGATCCGAAAAGAGTATCACAAAAAAGGAACGAAAGGGAAAACGAAAAATGAAAGCATATCTGATTGACTCTGTCTTTTTCGGAGCGGTGATCAGTCTCGCCGCGTATGAGGCAGGTCTTTTGATCAAAAGGAAATTCAAGCTGGCAATCCTGAATCCGCTGCTCATTGCAACGGTCTGCGTCATGGCAGTGCTGATACTTCTAAAAATGGAATACAGGCAGTACAATGAAGGTGCAAAATATATCAGCTATCTGCTGACGCCGGCTACCGTTTGTCTGGCAATTCCCTTGTACCAACAACTTGAATTGCTCCGTAAAAACCTGATAGCCGTGGCAGGCGGAATTACCGCGGGAGTCCTCGCAAGCCTTGTCAGCGTTTTTCTGCTGTCAAAACTATTTTCGCTAACCCATGAACAGTATGTGACGCTGCTTCCCAAATCCATCACCACCGCAATCGGCATGGGTGTATCAGAAGAACTGGGCGGTATTTCGACAATCACAGTCGCCGTCATTATCGTCACAGGAATTCTCGGAAATGTCATCGCGGAATTTGTGTGCAAAATATTTCGAATCGAGGAACCGATTGCAAAAGGCTTGGCGTTAGGCACCGCCTCCCATGCGATTGGCACTGCAAAAGCAATGGAACTGGGAAAAGTTGAGGGAGCTATGAGCAGTCTGGCGATTGCTGTCGCAGGACTTATGACCGTCGTGGGGGCTTCCGTCTTTGCGAACCTGATGTGAGTTTGGACAAAAGCCTGGCAGCATCTATCACAAAATCGAATGGATCTTCAAGGCAATGTACAGAACCACTGCTTCCTTGAACCTGCGAGGATTATATCCCGTATCCCGCGCTATCTTATCTAATTTATACTGCAATGTATTTTTGTGCATAAATATCTGTTCACACGTTTCTTTTAATGACATATTCGTGGAAAAATAGGCTTTTAACAGCTCCTGTTCGTCCGCGGACAGACAGCTGATTGTCTGTTTTAGAAAATGCGCTTTCACATCCTCCGTAAGATTTCCCAAAAGGATCTCCAGATCCAGTTCATCAAATACTGCAAGACACTCCTCCCCAAAAAGGCTGTGCAATGCAATCTTGGCAGCATCGTACGAATACTGCTGCCTGGACAGCGGCACAAAATTTCCTATACCGATTTTGACTGCCGGAAAATACTTTTCTGTAAGTGTCCGAAACAGATAAAACCACTTCTGGAATTGTTCTTGCTCGATCAGTAAAATATATTCGTTTGGATAATTAAAAGTATACAACGGGGAGCCCGTCTGCTCAAAAGCCCGAAAAATACTCTTTTCTATCGAAGCAATGTTCAACGCAGCCGTTTCCTGTTTCAAGTGTGAGTCAATCTTGACGATGAGTGTCCGATAGTCCGTGCGCTGGTCAATCTGATATTTTTTCAAAAAATCTGTCAGATACGGCTGGTTGGTACATCCGTGGTGGACAATCGTGCGAATGATATGGTTTAGCTGTGTCTTTTGTATGCGTTCATAAGCATCCAGCTCATGCTCCCGCAGTATCAAATTTGTCAATTTATGTGATAAATAGGCAAACTTGCGAACCTCCGAGGGTATGCCAGTGATGCCGATCACTGCGCAGATTTCACCCTTATACAAAAACGGAATATTGACTCCCTTCTGCGTTCCTAAAAAACTGTCATCTGTCTCAACCTCAATGCTCTCTCCACTCCGGGCAACCTTGTGTCCAATCTCGTGATAATCACCAATTCTCTTCAAATTTGTGCTGGCAAATATCATTCCATCCATATCAATGAAATTAATATCATGCTCGCACACATCTTTTACTGCTTCTACAATCTGCTGTGCTATATTCTTTGGAATTGTCTGTGCCATAGCTCCTCCTATTTTCATATTAATATCTTGTGACATAAACAGTATTATTT
Source organism: uncultured Lachnospiraceae bacterium (assembly GCA_947175175.1). Classification (GTDB taxonomy): domain Bacteria; phylum Bacillota; class Clostridia; order Lachnospirales; family Lachnospiraceae; genus COE1. Next base: position 7,913 of record CAMWLV010000151.1, on the reverse strand, counting down.
AGGTGTTAGTTTGAAAGTGGGTTGGTGGCTCTATTTTTCATCCTGGGTGCCCAGTAATTATGAGGTCTGTAAATAGGGAATTTTGAGTACCGACCCATTTACGGACTAACACCATTATTTATGTTAATAATAACATATATTTACATTTTTATGCAACTAATATTGTTATATAAAACATATCTTATTTTAAGAACTACTGGTAAGATAAATACAACGTAACAGTTCAGCACCTTCATAGTTACGGGCATCAATCCATGCAAAACCACTTTTATGGTGGCTGGACGCATCCCTGACACTATGTTTTCTCACGGACTTGTACAAGTCCTATCCTGAACAGTTACAAGCTATTAATAGGCAGAAAACAAAATCTGAAAGGAGCAAAAGAAAATGAAAGTAGTAATTGCAATTGATTCACTTAAGGGCAGTCTGTCATCGCTGGAGGCCGGAAATGCGATCAGGGAGGGTGTGGAAAAAGTGATTCCAGATGCCGAAGTCTGTGTTCGTCCGCTTGCTGACGGCGGCGAGGGCACTGTGGAGGCTCTTGCCCTGGGAATGGGCGGAAAGCTGGAAAATGTCACGGTGACAGGACCACTTGGAACTCCTGTTGACTGCGTGTATGGTATCATTGCAGACAGTAAAACTGCAATCATCGAGATGTCCGGTGCGGCAGGCATTACTCTCGTCACTGAGCAGGAGAGAAATCCCCTTAATACGACTACATATGGCGTAGGAGAAGTTATAAAAGATGCAATTGCAAAAGGGTGCCGTCATTTCATCATTGGAATCGGCGGAAGCGCAACAAACGACGGCGGTATCGGCATGCTCCAGGCACTCGGCTATGGCATGTTTGACAAAGACGGAAATCAGGTTCCTTTTGGCGCAAAAGGTCTAAAGGAACTTGAGACAATAACAGACGAGTATGTACTTCCAGAACTGAAGGAATGCAATTTCAGAATTGCCTGTGACGTGACAAATGTTCTCTGCGGGGAACAAGGCTGCAGTGCTGTCTTTGGTCCGCAGAAGGGCGCGACACCCAGTATGATTATGCAAATGGATAAGTGGCTTGCCTACTATGCCAAGCTCACCGCCGAGAAATATCCCCACGCAAATGCAAAACAGGCGGGAACAGGCGCGGCAGGCGGTTTGGGCTTTGCTTTTCTTTCTTATACGAATGCAGTACTGGAGTCCGGTATCAAAATCGTTTTAGAGGAAACCAAGTTGGAAGATTATATCCAGACTGCTGACATCATTGTGACTGGAGAAGGACGACTTGACGGTCAGACCGTCTTTGGAAAAGCACCGATCGGTGTGGCAGGGATCGCAAAAAAACACGGCAAAAAAGTGATCGCCTTTTCAGGCTGTGTCACCGAGGACGCTGTCGCATGCAACGAACATGGCATTGATGCCTTTTTCCCGATCTTGCGGGGTGTACAGACGTTACAGGAGGCAATGGATCCCCATAATACAAGAAAAAATATGGCCGCCACGGTGGAACAGGTATTTCGATTGATCACATGCATTCAAGAATGAGGAGGCGAACAAGATGGGATATGATTTTACAACGTTAGGAGCAATTATTGGTCTGGTAATCGCTATCGTGCTGATTATCAAAAAGGTGCAGCCAGCATACAGTCTGATCTTAGGTGCACTGATCGGCGGTATCATAGGTGGCGGCGGGCTGGTGACAACTGTCAATACAATGGTATCCGGCGCCCAGAGCATGATGTCTTCCGTCCTCAGGATCATGACTTCCGGTATTCTGGCGGGTGCACTCATCAAAACGGGCTCCGCAGAAAAAATCGCCGAAACGATTGTCAATAAATTAGGGGAAAAACGCGCCATCATCGCAATCTCAATTGCAACGATGATCATTTGTGCCGTAGGTGTTTTTGTCGATATCTCTGTGATCACTGTCGCCCCAATCGCTATTGCGATTGGTCAGAAAGCAGGACTTTCCAAGAGCAGTATTTTATTAGCCATGATCGGCGGAGGCAAAGCTGGTAACATTATTTCGCCCAATCCAAATACAATTGCAGCATCTGAGGCCTTCAGTGTTGACCTGACTGCCCTGATGATGAAAAATATCATTCCAGCACTTTTTGCACTGGTGATGACTGTGGTTCTCGCAACTGTTCTTTCCAAGAAAAGCCAGGATCGCATCGACAATACCGATGAACGCAATCAGGGAAAGAAGCTTCCCGGACTGGCGGCAGCTGTGAGTGGTCCTCTGGTTGTCATCATATTACTCGCACTGCGCCCGATCTGCAATATCAGCATTGATCCCCTGATCGCGTTGCCACTTGGGGGAATTGTCAGCATCGCAGCAACCGGCAATATCAAAGAGACCATTCCTTATACAGAATTTGGACTGAGCAAGGTCATTGGCGTGACTGTCCTCCTGATCGGCACGGGCACGATCGCAGGTATCATCAAGGCATCTGCACTACAGTTTGATGTGATCACATTGATCGAAGCGATGAACATGCCAACCTTTATCTTAGCCCCATTCTCTGGTATCCTTATGGCTGGTGCAACAGCATCGACAACCGCCGGCGCAACGATCGCATCACAGACCTTCGCGCCTACACTGTTGGAACAGGGCGTATCTGCACTGTCTGCAGCGGCAATGATCCACGCGGGAAGCACGGTCATCGACTCCCTACCACATGGTTCTTTCTTCCATGCAACAGGCGGCGCAGTAGGCATGAATATCAAAGACAGAATGAAGCTGATACCTTATGAGGCATGTATTGGACTGACTAGCACGGTCATTGCTGTAATGATATACTTAATCGCTGCATAATCTGTTTCTGCAGATCCTAATAGTGCCTGCCAGGGCAAACCGTGGCAGGCACTATGTTTAACCAGTTCTAATTGATTATCTAAATTAATGACTCATACAATTTTGTGATATCTTCTACACTTGTCTCCTTTGGATTGCCCGGTCTGCACGCATCATCGTAAGCAGACTGTGCAAGGAACGGAATGTCCTCTCTCTTGACGATTTCCTTCAAGTCTGCCGGAATTCCAACGTCCTGTGACAGCTTCTTCACTGCATCGATTGCCGCCTTGCGGTATTCCTCCTGCGACATATTGTCAACACCCTGTATGCCCATCGCCCTTGCAATCTCGCGGTACTTCTCACCTGTCGCCTCAGCATTGTACTCCATAACAGTAGGAAGAATAATCGCATTGGCAACACCATGCGGCGTATCATACAGCGCGCCGAGCGGGTGTGCCATGGAGTGCACGATTCCAAGTCCTACATTGGAGAATCCCATACCAGCAACATACTGTCCAAGTGCCATGTCCGCTCTTCCCACTGGTGTGTTGTCAACGGCACCTCTCAGCGAGCGTGATATGATTTCGATTGCCTTTAAATGGAACATATCTGACAATTCCCATGCGCCAGCTGTGATGTAGCCCTCGATGGCATGTGTAAGCGCGTCCATACCAGTCGCTGCTGTCAAACCCTTTGGCATGGTTGACATCATCTCAGGATCAACGAATGCAACAACAGGAATATCTTTGGGATCAACACAGACCATCTTGCGGTTCTTTGCCGCATCCGTGATAACATAGTTGATCGTCACCTCTGCCGCTGTTCCCGCTGTGGTAGGCACTGCAAAGATCGGCACAGACTTATTCTTGGTAGGTGCCACACCTTCAAGGCTTACAACGTCCTCAAACTCAGGATTATTGATGATGATGCCGATTGCCTTCGCCGTATCCATGGAAGATCCGCCACCGATCGCGATCAGATAATCCGCGCCGGATTTCTTAAATGCAGCCACACCTGTCTGCACGTTTTCTATTGTGGGATTTGGCTTGATCTCAGAATACAGTTCATACGCCATTCCCTCCCCTTCAAGAACATCAAGCACTCTCTTTGTCACACCGAATTTTACCAGATCCGGATCGGAGCACACAAATGCTTTCTGAAATCCTCTTCCTTTTGCCTCGGGTACAATATCCTTAATTGCACCCGCTCCATGATAAGATGTCTCATTCAATACAAATCTGTTTGCCATACGTTTTTCTCCTTTTCTAATTTTTTATTTAAAATCCAACAACAGCCAAAACCAAAACCTGTCCGCACACTACCATTTCATTATATGTACTTTTCATATAAAAATTTCTCTGGTAAAGTAACTTTGAAATCCTTTGCAAGATTTCTGAAATCATCGGGGGTGATCGTCTGGCGCTTATTTGGCTGCATGGACAACATCTTCACCAGGATCTCTGCCGATTTCTCAACAGTATGCATCAGCCCGAAAGTCAGGTCAAAGTCCTCGCCTGCCGCAAACATTCCATGATGTGCCCAGATAGCTACATCATAGAGCTTCATCAATTTGCTCGTCTCCACCGCGATTTCACGTCCGCCGGGAACCATCCACGGCACAACGCCGATTCCGTCAGGGAATACAACGGGACACTCAGTAGCCATCTCCCACAGCTCCCTCGTAAACACTTCATCACTCAATGGCAGCACAAAAGTCAGTGCGATCACGTTCGTCGTATGTGCGTGATAAATAACGCGGTATTTTCCATTTGTCACTTCCTTTTTCACTTCATGGTTCATCAGATGGGAAGGCAGTTCCGAAGTCGGTCTGCCGCCATTTACAAGCCCCCACACAATACGGTAGTTTTCACCCTTGTCATCAAGTTCAATCATACAAATGGAATCTTCCGGCTTAATAATGACATTCCGGAAATATTTTCCGCTTCCTGTCACCAGAAAATATTCTCCGGCAAGTTTTGGAACTATTGTGCCGATTGGCTGCCAATTTTTCGCCTCAAAGTTTTCCTTCACAGACTCCACTTCCTCAGGCTTTACGCGGTACGACAAATTGCCTCCGTTTCGCTCGTGCCAGCCCTGCTGCCAGCCGTCATCGGCCATACGGATAAAGCCCTTTACAAACTCTGCATCTAAAAATTTCATATATACGAACCTCCATTTCTTCATGCTTTCCGCTTGGACAATACTTCCTCTTCATATTTCTTAACTGCATCGAACCAGCTGTAATCCGCGACTACTCCGCATTGTCTGCAATACTCCTCCCAGACATCACCAAACGGATAGGTCTTGATATCCTCCTGCATCACCATAAGCTCTGTCATGCGGTTCTCATCCTGCAGCTTCTTAAGTTCTGCGTTCGGTGTGCAGAGTGCGCTCAGAAGGGCTTTCTGCCAGCTGCGGAATCCAACTGTCCAAGCAGATATCCTGTTGATGCTCGCGTCAAAATAGTCCAAAGCCATGTATACACGATTTAATGCATCATTGCGCACGATCTCTTTTGCCATCTCTTTTGTCTCATCATCAAATAATACTACATGATCACTGTCCCAGCGGATTGGTCTGGTAATGTGCAAGGCGATTTCCGGGAAAAAGCACAGCAGTGCTGGAATCTTGTCGGATACCACCTCTGTCGGGTGATAGTGACCGTTGTCCATCAAAGGCAGGCAGCCGTCATGTGTCGCTGCAAAAGTCAGCGTAAACTCTGCACTTCCAGCTGTGAACGCCTCAACGCCAATGCCAAATACCTTTGACTCCACGCATGGCTTTACCAGTTTCTTGTCAAATGGCTCTGACAAAATCTGCTCGATGGAATCCTTATAGCGGAGACGCGGTCCCATGCGGTCAGCAGGAATATCCTTGTATCCGTCGCCTGTCCAGATATTCATTACACAAGGTATGCCTGTCTGCTCTGCAAAATACTGTGAGATGCGGACACATGCCTTTCCATGCTCAATCCAGAACTTTCTTGTCTCCTCGTCAGGACTAGACAGTGTCAATCCGTCTTTGATTTTATCATGTGAGAAAAATGTGGGATTAAAGTCAATTCCCATATTTCTCTCTTTTGCAAATTCCACCCATTTTGCAAAATGCTTTGGTTCAATCTTATCGCGGTCCACAAACCCGCCTTCATCAAAAATGGCATAACTTGCGTGCAGGTTCAGTTTCTTCTTGCCAGGCATCAGTTTCAGCGCCTGATCCATATCCTGCATCAGCTCTTCCGGTGTCCTTGCCTTTCCGGGATAGTCACCTGTCGTCTGGATTCCTCCTGTCAGAGGTCCGTCATGGTCAAAACCAATGACATCATCGCCCTGCCAACAGTGCAGGGAAACCGGAATCTCCATCAGCTTCTTGATAGCTGCGTCCGTGTCCACACCAACTGCGGCATACTTTTTCTTTGCTTCCTCATACCTTTCGTTCTGATTCATTTTTCCTCCATTTCTGCGCGTTATCTATACACGCTTTCCATTAAATTATTGACAATTGATAAAACTGGAATCTACCAACGTGTCATATTTTTTTCAAACTTTGCAGTATATGCTTGTTTTAATTCGTCAGCAGATATTCCATAACATAGCATAACATCATTGTAATGCATAAGAACATCGGCCATTTCTTCAACAAGGTCTTTTCTTAATTCAACATCATTAGTTGCCTTTATGTCTCCGTGTTTTTTGACAATATCAATCACTTCGCCAATTTCGCCTATCATCCAAAGCAGATTGTGTTTACCTGTTTCAGGAGAAAGCTTTTCCCATTTATCTTTGTATTTATCCTGAAGCCTTTTTTGCATATCTAACATTTCATTTATACCGAAATCAGTCATAAATCTTCTCCTTCCAAATTTGAATATTTATGTAATTCTTTGTATTTTTAAACGTAGCAAATAGAATCTAGCCACAAAATTATGGTTTATTTACTATCTACTAAACCAAAACAAATTACTCATATATTTCAATTGGAAACGACTTCAAGATACATTTTCTCGCGTCTTGCAAGCTGCCAAGCATCCCGTCTGCGATCATCTGCACCGCAAGATTTCCGATTGCAGTCGCCTCTACTGGTCCTGCCAGAACCTTGTTTCCTGTTACCTTTGCTGTCAATCGGTTTAAATAATCCGCATTTGCACCGCCGCCAATGATGTGAATGCTGTCATAGCTTTTGCCAGTCATAGCCTCAATCTCCTTTTTGGCATTTGCATAACACTTTGCCAGACTATTGTAGATAACTGCTGCTACTTCCGCGCTTCCCTCCGGCTCTTTCTGTCCTGATTCCCTGCACGCCGCTTTTACTTCCTCAGTCATATTTGCCGGTGCAAGAAAACGGTCATCATTGCAATCCACAATTGATGTTATGCTGCACTTTGATGCCGCCTCACAGATCTCACCAAATCCGAGTTCGCCGCCGATTTCTTTTTTGACGGACTGTATCATCCATAGTCCCATGATATTCTTTAGATAACGGAATCGATACTGATAACCGCCTTCGTTTGTGAGATTGTGCTGTCTGCTCTCCTCACTGCAATCCGCTTCCTGCAGCTCTGTTCCCATCAGTGACCACGTTCCTGAACTGATATAGAGTACATTTTCCTCACCGAATTCCTCCGCAACGGGAACTGCCACTACCGCAGAACCGGTATCATGTGTCGCAGGGAGAACGACTTGACATGAATACCCTATTTCCTCTGCAATATCTTCTTTCATACTTCCAAGCTCAGTTCCCGGCAGTTGAATCTGTTGAAAAATCGATGCGGGGAATCCCAGCTTATGAATCAACTCTTCGTCCCAGTCTTTTGTATGGGCATTCACCAACTGCGTTGTTGTTGCATTCGTGTATTCTGTCACGGCTTTTCCTGTCAATAAAAAATTGAAATAATCGGGAATCAGCAGCAGCTTTGATGCTTTCTGAAGGTCGGCAGGACTCTTTGTTTTCAGTGCCATCAGCTGATAGATTGTATTAAAAATCTGCTTCTGTATTCCGGTCCTTCCGTACAGCTCTTTCTCTACAATCAGCTCATAGACTTTTTCGTCCATATTTTTTGTGCGCTCATCACGGTAAGCTACTGCACTTCCAATCCGTTCATCGTTCTGATCCAAAAGCACAAAATCAACTGCCC
>CAMWLV010000150.1 GCA_947175175.1 uncultured Lachnospiraceae bacterium | reverse complement strand
GCAGGAGTGGTGGAATTGGCAGACGCGCAGGCTTCAGGTGCCTGTGGTAGCAATACCGTGTGGGTTCAAGTCCCATCTCCTGCAGTCGAGACCTTGTAGATATTGTATCTGCAAGGTCTTTTGTTATTATGCATATGCTGATGGGAATACATAAAAGAGAATATCGATAATGTTTTGTGATTAAAAAGGTAGGTATGACAAAGAAAGTTTTTAAATATGATATGCAGCGCGGGCTGGGAAGCTGCGTTGTGGCGTTAAAAAAGATGCAGGACACAGAGAAAGAAAAATTTCTGCCGCTTGTCCTGTGGGGGTGCTCCCGTGACATGGCGTTTGATGCGCAGTGTGAAGGGTGCAGGAGTGTTTATCTGTATGAACTGATTACAGAATTTCCGGATGTGACACCCTTTATTGATGTGATTGAAAAGCGGCTGTTTCATAGTATGCATTCAAACGGCTGGGAGTTTCAGCAGGACTGTGAGCTTCTGGCGTATTTTGTATCGGATGGAATCAGGCGGGCATGGAAGATATTGATGGTCTGTTATCGTTTTTTGATGATTTCGCTGGACGAGTGCGAACTGGACCAGTATGGTCGATTTCCAGAGAGGGACAATTTTCAATCATTATGCATTACTTTGGTGAGTCTGTGTTTTGATGACCGAAAACAGAGGGCAAAGATTTATCAGAAGATTGTCAGGGATTTGTGTATTTTGGGGAAAGAGAATCCATTGCTGACTGTTGAACATTTTGACTGGTTTCAGAGTGTTAGCGAGGACAGTCTGGGGAAAGCGGCGATGCATAAACTGCTGCATCGTGCTGACGCAGAGGGTGATATGAAAACGTATGCGCGCCTGCTGGAAGAATGTCGAGTTATGAGGGCGGAGTGGAGAAAAGAGAGAAGGGAAGAGCCGGAAACGGCAGATGAACTCTATAAGCTGTTGAAAATCGGCAAGAGACCAGGGAGAGAGTGGGCTTTGCGGCTGGCGTGTGGGTGGATGAGGCGGAATAAGGAGCAGGAGGTCTCGCGGCTTGCTGCGTACTATAAAGATGAGAAAGAATGGGATATCCGCTATCAAATTCTGCGGATGCTGGCAAAAAAGGAATGTGCGTGGGCATTGGATCTGACACAGTTGTTTGCGGACTCCAGATCAGAACATTCTGAACTTTCCGAGTGGGCTTTTACAGCTCTGGGTTACAGGAGAGACGCGAAAGTACGGACGTATGCACTGGAGCTTTTGCAAAACGGTGCACATACAGCCGAGGCGGTATCCATGCTGGCAAAAAATTATGAGGCTTGCGACAGGGATATTTTGGTATACGCAGTAAGGCAGATTTCGATTACATACTGGGATGTTGCGTGGCATTGGGCATTTGGGGATGTCATGGATTTATTTCGTGATCCGGGAAGGAGCAAACCCAACGAACTGCTGCACTATATGTACCAGAATACATTGTGCTCTTCTTGCAGGGAGTATATTGTGAAGGAAATGGGGCGCAGGCGTATGCTGACGCGCGGGCTGCTCGAAGAAATGCGGTATGACTGCAATGAGAATATCAGAAAATACGCGAATAAAAAATTATCTGGTGAAAAGATTTAGAAACTGTGCACGAATAGCATGGTCATCTTGCCTTAAAAAATTTTTTCGCCGCAGTTAAGAAAATAGTAGGATTTATGCAAGTGTTTTGAAAGGTACAGTCGTTATAATGTTTCTAAGAATTCAGGAAAGGAAGTTGATTCTATGAAACATTTAACGATAACTGTACCTTGTTTTAATTCGGAGCAATATTTGGAACGCTGTGTTGATTCGCTGATCATCGGCGGGGAAAATGTGGAGATTATTATTGTCAATGATGGTTCCACTGACCGGACAAGGGAGATTGCAGAGCGCTATGCCAGACAGTTTCCGAATATTGTGACTGTGGTGAACAAGGAAAACGGAGGGCATGGATCCGGTGTCAATACAGGGCTTGCGCTTGCCACGGGAATGTATTTTAAGGTTGTGGATTCCGATGACTGGCTGGAGGAAGATGCATATTTAAAGCTCCTGGAGAAAATAGAAGGGTGGTGTAAAGAGGGATTTGGACCTGACCTGCTGATCTGTGACTATACGTACAATCATCTGGAGGAGAGAACGGAAAAGACGATTCATTTCAAGAATGTTTTTCCTGTTGAAAAAGTCTGCACATGGGATCAAATCGGTGCATTCCGTCCTTCCCAGTATCTGGTTATGCACGCTCTTGTCTACCGCACGGATATTTTGAGAAAATCAAAGATCGTTCTTCCAGAGCACACGTTTTATGTTGACAACCTTTTTGCGTACTGTCCGCTGCCTTATGTGGAAACGCTTTATTATATGCATATCAATCTGTATCAGTATTATCTGGGCAGAGAAGACCAGTCGGTGAATGAAAAAGTGCTGATCGCGCGGATCGAACAGCAGATCAAGGTAACAAAAATGGTGGCGGAGAGTGTGGATCTGAACGTGGTAAAAAGGAAGTATCCAAAGCTTGCAAATTATATGTGCCGTAATATTTCGATTATGATGGCGATTTCTTCGATTCACTTGCTGCTCAAAGGTGATGAGAAGGCGAGAACCAGACACTTCGAACTCTGGTCGGATATCAAAAGAAGTAATCCGAGATTGTATTACCGATTGCGCTATACGAAACTCAGTGGTTTTACCAATCTTCCGGGAAAGCTGGGGAAGCTTGCCACAGTAAGCGGCTACCGGCTTGCGAGGAAGATTTATCAGTTTCAATAAGAACAAATGAAAACATAGGAAAAAGGAGAGGGAGTATGGCACATATTTATATAGCCCTTGTGGACACACCAGGATTCTTTGCGGCGTTGATACGGGGATTTTTGAAACAGAGGTATATTCATGTTGTGATCGCATCAGACGCGGAATTGAAAGAGGCATATAGTGTGGGGAGACGCAATCCGGCAATTCCGATTTTGGCAGGGTTTGAAAAGGAGGATAAGGACAGGATCTTGCATACATTTCCATCAGCATTTTACCGCATCTGTGAATTGGAGTGCACTGATACGCAGAAACAAGGGATTATGGGACGGTTGAAGGAGGATTATCAGAGACGGTTTCGTATACACTATGCGGTGTTAGGACTGCCCTTCATTCTGCTTAATATTCCATTTTTTATCAGAGATCAATATACCTGTTCTTCGTATATTACAAGGGTTTTGCAGGAAAATGGAATCCGGATTTCAGAGAAACATTTTTCTCTTGTGACACCAAAGGACTTTTATGAGTACGGGAAAATGCGCATCATATTTGAAGGGGAGTTGTCTGAAATCGCAGGGGGCAGCTCAGATTATAAACCAGAGGGAGCCGCTGCTTATGAATAAGAAAAAGGTTCGTGAGCTGACCATGAATGTGGGTATTTTTTCTGTCATCATGGTATTGACTTTCTGGAGTGTCTTTCGGAATCAGGATTTTTCGGAGATCATGGAGGCGATTGGACAGATGTCGCGGGAGTATTTGGGGACATCTGTTTTTCTTGCAGTCTTTTTTGTGGCTGGGGAGGGATGCATGATCTGGTATCTGTTAAGAGGAATCGGGGAGTGGACAACTTTGCCGCGCTGTATCTCGTATTCGTTTATCGGATTTTTCTTTTCGGGAATCACGCCTTCCGCGACTGGAGGACAACCGATGCAGCTGTATTATATGAAACGGGATGGGAATTCCCTGTCGGCGTCTTCTGTCGTTTTGATGACAGTCGCCATAATCTATAAATTGGTTCTTGTCCTGATTGGGATTGGAATACTGCTGCTATGGGGCGCGCCGCTGAAAAATTATCTGCAGGCGTATTATGGATTGTATTTTTTAGGATTATTTTTGAATGTTGCGCTGGTAGCCATATTGCTCATGGTCATGTTTTCGCAGAAGACGATCAGAATCTGTTTTTATCAGATAGAGAAAATCATGGTACGTTTTCGCTTATGGAGGAGAATGGATTCCAGAAGGGAGAAGGTGGAGCAGTTTTTGTCTGGCTATCAGGAGACGGTTGTGTTTCTGCGGAGTCATAAAAGGCTGATTGGAATAACGATCGCGGGCACTTTTTTACAGCGGTTCAGCGTGTTTATACTGACGTATGCGGTGTACCGCGGGCTGGGGCTTTCTGGTGTGGCGATGCTGGATATTGTTCTGGTGCAGGCGGCGGTCTACATCGCAGTTGACATGCTGCCAATCCCCGGCGCACAGGGGATTACGGAGGCAATGTATCGGTGTGTGTTTCAAAATATATTTTTGGGGAAATATCTGGTGGTGTCCGTATGCATCACGCGGGGAGTCAGCTTTTATTTGATGCTGCTTGTTGGGTTTGTAGTGTTTTGTGTTGTGAGGCAGAGAAAATTTTAGAAAGTCTAATCTGGTTTTAATCTGATTTTAATGAAAGAGTATGAGCTTGTGTTAGAATAATACCGTTAAACAATCTGACAAACTGGGATTGTGGAGGTAGAGTGATATGGATAAATCCAATAAAAATGTGAAAAAAGATATTGCGGTTATATTAGCTATTAGTTTTACATCAGCGGTATTGTACATTACTTTTGGAAGGATGATTATGGATTATGGTCGTGATTTATCACATTCTTTATTCTCCAGATTTTTACCTGTTTTTTTGATACAATTTGGAATGTCATGTTTAGGCATCATTATTGTTTTGCTGGGAAATGGGGAGAAGTTATCAGGGTATGGTCTGTGTCGGAAGAATATCCTGCAATCGCTTGTTGGTTGTATGATTGTGTCTATTCCAACAGTAGCTTTTCTTTTTGTTACAAATGAGATTCATGGCTTTTTGCCATTTCAGGGGATGTTTTTAACAAAAGAGATATTAAATGCTGTGATTCCGTTTAATATTTTAGGTTATCTTCTGATAGCGTTGACTTGGGGGTTGGGAGAAGGATTATTTTATGTAGTGTTGGCTCATAAAATAAATTTATTTTTAATCCAAATAAGGTTTGGAATCCTGGAGCCTTTATCTGCGCAATGATATCTATTGCTATCCATGGGATGATTGGATTGGATGCAGCGACCATATGTGAAGCTTTCGCTACATTTATACTTATGTATGGTTCTTTGGTAATTCGGGAGAAAACGGGAAATGCTTGGGGAAATATATTGATATTCTTTGTCATTTGGAATGCTCTGTAAATGACATTGCGTTTTAGGGAACTTTTCAGTACAATAATGTATGGAAAAGTTCCCTAAATTTTTAAGAAAGAAATTCGTAAGAATTAGTCAACAGTTTTGAAAAAGCACACTGCTATAATGGTTTTCAGAGAGGAGGCAGGGAAGATGCCAATGAAAAATATTGAATCAGAAAATATCGTACAGACAAATCAATTAACGAAAATCATTGATGGTAAAGAGCTTGTGAAAGATGTCAATATCCATGTGAAAAAGGGAGAAATTTACGGGTTTCTTGGTCCGAATGGTGCAGGAAAGACGACGGTGATGAAGATGCTCACCAACCTCTGGAAGCCGACTTTGGGGACGGTGGAACTGTTCGGGGAGACGCTGACACCGTCGTCCTATGAGGTATTAAAAAGGATGGGGAGCATCATAGAGTTTCCATGCTTTTATGAGCATATGAGCGGGAGGGATAATCTGCAGCTGCACTGTGAATACATGGGGTATTATATGCCGGACAGTGTGGATAACGCCCTGAAAATGCTTGGATTGTTGGAGGCTGGCGGCCAGCTGGTGAAACGGTATTCACTGGGAATGAAGCAGCGGCTGGGAATCGCCCGCGCTATATTGTGCAGACCAGAGCTTCTGGTGCTCGATGAGCCGACAAATGGGCTGGATCCGGCGGGAATGAAACAGCTTCGGGATTTGTTCAAAATGCTGTGTGCGGAATACGGGATCACGATTATCATTTCCAGCCACATTCTCTCAGAAGTGGAGAGCATCGCGGATACGATCGGCGTCATTGACCATGGAAAGATGATCAGAGAGATTTCCATGCAGGAGATTTCGGAGATGAACACGATGTACATTGAGCTTGCCGTGGAGGACACGAAAAGGGCGGCGTATATCTTGGCCGATCAGCTGGAATTAAAGAATTTTAAGGTGATTGATGCGCATACGATCCGTATCTACGATGACCGAATTGACACAAGTGTCATATCAAAAACGCTCGCAATGAATGATGCAGCGATTCACTTTATTGGCAGAAAAACGGAGAGTCTGGAAGATTATTTTCTGAAAGTGACAGGGGAGGGAGCAAAGTCGTGTTAAAATTGATAAAACTTGAATGGAAGAAGAACAATATTTTCAAATATATTCGAAATGCCGTGATAACAACTGCCATTATTATATTTTTTATCGTAATAATGGCGGGGGAATTAGAGACGGGTGATACAGTGCAGATCTATGGAAAAAGTATGCTTACTACTGCAACAGAGCTTTTTGTGCATATGGCATATATCGTTTTTACAGGGGTCATGCTTGCGGTCTTTATTGTGGGAGCTTATGAAAAGAAGACGATGAATCTGATGTTTTCCTATCCGATTAATCGAAAAAGAATCTTACTGTCCGAAATGGCTGCAGTGTGGATCTTCAATTATATAGCAATGGTTGTCAGCAAACTGTTGATTTATGTTGTTCTCATACTGACGAGGTCATTCACTGGCATATCCATGACAGGTATTTCATTTGGAGAGTTGTCCTTCTGGCTGAATGTTCTGCTCAGCTCGGCGGCAATGGTGAGCGTCAGCTATATATCCCTGCCAATCGGATTGAAAATGAAATCCTCAAAAGCGACAATTGTGTCGTCTGTTGTCATCGTCTGCTTTACGCAGGGAAACATTGGCTCAGCGACATTGGTGAACAATATACCGTTTTTTGTGGTCTTATTTGTGATTGCGATCGTGTCTGTATACTTATCCATCTGCAATGTCGAAACGAAGGATTTATTATAGGGATATAAAGAGTGAATGTGAAAATGTGCTTTTGCATTCACTCTTTGAATCTATGTGTAAAGAGTTTTCGGTCAATACCATTCATTATCAGGAATATAGACTTCTGAGGGAAGGTTCCCTTTTCTTCCTGTGTTAAAAATATGGAGTCTTTGCGAAGGGTTACAGGTTTTCCTGCACATGGTATTGTGGATCAGTTGACTTTCACAGCAATATATTAAGGTTGTTTCTGAGTCATTGATAAGTTGTTTTAGATTTTCTTCTGATATATAGGTAGGTTTAACAATTGTGCCAAGCCTGACATATTTTTTCCCTCGATAACGGTCTAGCCAATTCCATCGATGACTTTCTAAACGGCTCTGATAGCTATAAGTAGTTTTCCCGATATATAAGTCTGAAATTTTTCCACCAAAATTGCGTGTGATGTAATAAAGCCCTATATCAGACATACGCATATCCATTAAAATGTTATCAATTTCCATTGGATAAGACCAGTCTATCACTACCTTTCGCATGAATTTCCTCCTCGATGGATGTATTTTTCTTAATATTATCACAAATTTCGACCAGATACAAGCTGTGTTGGAGAGTGTGTCCTGGTATAACGATACAAAAGGGCGATAATTGAATCTGGTGGGAAAATGTAATCTGTGGTAGAATAGTGGAAGAACAAAAAGGAACAAATTGTAATGATAGATATTGTGGTACAGTGCAATCAGAAAGGAAAAATGTGCAATGAAGATACTGCTCATTGAGGACGACACAGAGATCAGCGAAATGCTGAAAAACTTTCTTATAACGGAAAATTTTGAAGTGGTAACAGCCTATGACGGGGAGAGTGCCTGTGAAAAGTTTTTTGCAGACGAGTACAGCATCGTACTGCTTGACCTGATGATTCCCAAGATCAGCGGAATGGAGGTCATGAAAACCATAAGGGCGTCCAGTACAGTGCCCATCATGATCATCTCTGCGAAGGACACGGATTCGGACAAGACATTGGGGCTTGGTCTTGGGGCGGACGATTATGTCACAAAGCCGTTTTCTGTCACGGAAGTGCTTGCCAGAATCAAGGCGAATATCAGGAGAAATACGCAGTATGCAGCGAGTACGATCGTGGAGGAGGAAATCATCACGAAAGGGGAGCTTGTGCTCAACGTAAGTGATTATTCTGTACTGAAAAACGGAGAGAAAATCGAGTTGACGGCAAAGGAGTTTGAGATCTTAAAGCTGCTAATGAAAAATCCGAAAAAGGTCTACACAAAAGAACAGATGTATTCGCTGGTATGGAATGATGCTTATATGGGAGATGAGAATGCAGTCAATGTGCATATCAGCAGACTGCGCAATAAGATTGAGGACAATCCCCGCGAGCCAAAGTATGTCGTTACAGTATGGGGAATCGGATACAAACTGGGAGATGTGAAATGAACAGGAGAACACAGGCACAACTCAAAGAAATCAGTGATAAGCTGTCGGATATTCTGAAAAATGACAGCAATGAGCAAGTTATGATTTTTACAGACGATAAAATACTGATGGATTTGTGCGGACAGATTAATCTGCTGCTGTTGGACAGGCAGAAAATGAAAGCGAATTTCAGAAAACAGGAAATCGCTTCTAAGAAAATGCTTGCAAATATCTCGCATGATATCAAGACGCCGCTGACTGTTATCTTGGGGTATCTGGAAATTATGCGTTTAGGCAATTACGAGGACGAGGCTTTGCAGAAAGTGGAGGCGAAGGCAAAACAGGTGATGGAGCTGATTGACGAGTTTTTTACTTTGGCAAAGTTGGAAGCTGGGGATAAGAATATAGAGATGGCAAAAATCAACATCAACGAATTGTGCCGGGAGAATGTGCTTGGTTTTTACGAACTTTTGCTCCAGAAGGATTTTGAAGTGGAGATTTCCATTCCAGAACAAACTATTTTTGTTCTGGGAGACAAAGAAGCGATTAACAGAATCTTATGTAATCTATTGTCAAATGCCATACGGTATGGAAGTGATGGGAAGTATATAGGTTTCTTTTTGCGGGAAGAAAACGATTTTGTTTGTATAGATGTTGTGGACAAGGGAAAGGGAATCGAAAAACAGTTTGCCGCCAGCGTGTTTGAAAGACTTTATACAATGGAGGATTCCCGCAACCGCAGCATACAGGGAAACGGACTGGGGCTCACCATTGCAAAAAATCTTGCAAACCAGATGGGCGGCGATGTTTTGCTGGAGAGTGAACCTGGGGAGCGGACGATGTTTACTGTAAGGTTGAAGAGGTATCGATTGTAGCAGATGAAACTCCTTATATTGTAAAATTATCATCATTATTATTTGCTACATAATATTTTTTGCGGTATTTTCCTGGAGTTAGACCTGTAAAGTTTCCAAAAGCATATGTAAAAGCGATTTGTGAGGCATATCCAAGTGATGCAGAAATTTCAAAATAACTTACATTACTATATTTTAATAGATTTTGCACCGTATCCATTTTAGCGGCAGTGGTGACATAAGCTTTAATAGTTTGCCCGGTTTCCTGCTTAAATAATTTTGATAGATATGATACGTTTAGCTTTGTAAAATCAGCTAATCCTGTTACAACTTGTCAAGGACGTATTCATCATTTTTCATCACGTTTTCTTAAATTGTCCTGTTTTCTATGCTCTAAATCGTGGAGAATGACACGCTTTAGTTTATCCTCCACGCTTTGGGTACTTTTATCATTGAAATGTACCTCAACTAAATACCTCGTCTTGGCAATCTTTTGTTGTAAACAGGGTGGTGTCTGCCCTATGGTAATGATCTGATTATTCTCGCTCATATTCCTCCTTTATAGCAAAAAATAGAACATATAGATTTTCATCAGTTTCTATATGCTCTAACGCTGCTACTGTATTAAATTTTGATTGATATGATTGATTACACCAACTGCAAAACTCTCGTTTCAATTTCCCTTAATTCGTCAAGTGATAATAGCGGAACACACTCTGCAATTTCTTCAAGTGTCATCTTACCTTTTTTTATCAATCTTTCTGCGGTTTCCCTTGCGCTTTTTAATTCTGCTTTCTGTGCCGCTTCATTTCTCATATCTTCCATAATCTTACACATGGTCGCCACTCCTTTCTCGTCCTGCTTGAAGTATCTTGCTTTTTTAGCAAGTGCCTCATAATTCATATCGTCTGGATTAGTGCATGAAAAATCGTGCATTAACATACCGACTTCATCATTGCTCCTATATTTACCATTCACATATAGGATATGCGAACCGTCACCAAACAATACTTTATTTTCCCCGATTGTAACATATCTTTCTACTGGATATACCGGCTGATTTCCTTTCATTACATCATTTTCAGTAATGAAAATAACATAACTGTCGGGAATATCCTCCGTATCATCGCCTGCTTTTAATATATGTGCGTCCAACAAGCTACTGTTGTGTCTTGCCCTTTTTGCACCTGCTCCTGCGTCTTTCCTCTGAATTTCCACGTCAAATTCCTTGTTGTCACTATCAACCGCATGAACATCTAAGGTAGCGGAACGCCCCTGTAGGTTCTTTAGCGGTTCCTGTGTCCGAACCGATTTAATTATTATGTCCTTTTTTCCTAAAACAATCTGTAATATCAGTTCCACACCCTCAAAATTATCTGCAAGGCAGACAGTCATAAAATCATCGTCCATATATCGGAGTGATTTCAAACGCTCTAAATCTTCTTGATGTATCTGCTCCGTTGTATTCAAAACTGTCACCTTCTTTCTCCACTTTTATTATACATCGGACAATATCTTTTGAAAACTGAATTTTTCGTGAAATTTGCTCACATCAATTCTTCCTCCCTCCGTTTCGTCTTGCCTTGCTGTCGGCTCTCGTTCTGAAGTTCCCTCTCAAGGTTGTTCCTGTTATAGCTGATTACCTCGGCATAAGCTAATTCTGTGGCGGTCTTTGACTTCTCTCTGCTGATATGGTCATACTCACTTTGCAAGGATTGTATTTCCGCTTTCCACTGTTTCGGTGTTATCTTCTCGCCCTGTTCCAAAAGGT
>CAMWLV010000149.1 GCA_947175175.1 uncultured Lachnospiraceae bacterium | reverse complement strand
AGTGGAGAGTTATCAGGGCTGAGAAAAACGGAGAGGTGGTTCTGATCGCCGAGAATATTTTGACGATGAAAGCGTTCGATGCGGCGGACAGTGGAAACTTTAATTATGATGATGATGACAATTCTTACTGGAGCATCTATGAGACAGAGGCAGATAGAGATTTGGAGTTACAGGCATATGTTCGAGGAAACAGCTGTTGGGCTGATTCAGATCTCAGAACATGGTTAAATTCGGACAGGGAGAACGTGGTCTATGATGGAATAGGACCTGTAACAGTTGCAATGTCCGCCCATAAGAACGGGTATGCCAATGAGCCAGGATTCCTCAATGGCTTTACAGAACAGGAAAAAGAAGCAATCGTGCCGACGGAGAACATCACAAACGGGAATGCGCTTGACGGAGGGGAGGTTTGCAGTACAGATCTGGTGTACCTGCTCTCAGAAGAAGAGTTGTCATGTCTCGTAGAGGCTGATGTCAATATTCGTGCAAAGCCAACAGCGCAGGCAGTGGAGCAGGATCAGCCATACTGGTACAATATGTACTCTCTGGAATTTGGAATTGAAGCATATTACTGGTGGCTTCGTGAGCCTGTGCCAGATACGGCAAGTAACTGTTACATTGTTGATATTGGCTATAAGTCAAGATTGCTGCGTGATGATAAGGCTGTAGGACTGGAGGGAATTGGAGTACGTCCGGTAGTGAGGGTTGATACCAGAAAGATATCATTAACACAGAAAGAACCTGAGAGCAAGGAATCAGAGGGGCAGGAAGAATCAGATGGGCAGGAAGAATCAGATGGGCAGGAAGAGAATAGCTGGGAATAATAAGTGGAAGGCATGGTTGCTATGTATAATATAGGTATTTGTGATGACGAGCGGGATACATGTTCCCAGATAGCAGATATGATATACGAGTATGACAAAAAGAATAAGGTTGGGATAGAAGTCTCGATATGGACTACAGGAGAGGAACTGTATCGGGATATGATGAAAAATAAATCCATTGATCTGCTTTTTCTTGATATCGAACTGGTGTCCACAAATGGAATACATATTGGGAAACTAATACGGCATGAGCTGGAAAACCAAGAAATTGGAATCGTCTACATCTCCTCCAAGAGCAGCTATGCACTGGAGCTTTTTAAAATTCATCCGATTGACTTTCTCATAAAGCCGATTAAAGTGCAGGATGTCAAAGATACGATCGATGAGGCGCTGCGACTGTACAATCGGAATAATACCGTATTTGAGTATAAGGCAAACGGCTACAATTGCAAGATACCATATAAGGACATCATTTATTTCTATAGTGAAAATAAAAAGATCAACATGGTTACGGCGGAGTCGACAATACAGTTTACCGGAAAGATTAAGGATCTGGCAGGCAGCATGCCGGGAAATTTCATACAGATTCATCAGTCCTATATTATCAACATGAACCATATGAATGAGTGCAGCTATGAGCTTGTGAAAATGAACGGGGGCGCGGAGCTGAATATCAGCCAGCCATACAGAAAACAGGTCAGGAAACATATTATGGATTACGCGTGGGGACAGGATTCTTGAGATGATAGTATTTCATATTGCAGTATTATATATTATTTTTCGATATATGAATTGCTTTTTTGATGCAGTGCGTGTAAAAAAAGGCAGGGATCTGGAGGCATATGCGTTGTATCTGGCAGCGGTTTGTCTGGTTGATATGCTGCCCGCCGCAATGCCGGTGAAATTTGTCACAGATACACTTTTTCTCTATCTGCTGGCACAGCTCTATCATGGGAAACAGGGAAAAAAGCTGCTGGCGGCGTCGCTGATACAAGGTATGAACCTGTTCTGTGAGGCGTTGGCGGTGTACGTGCTATACGACTGTAAGGTAGATGGAGAATACGGACGAGAATTGTACTACATAAATTTTTTGTTCATGTATGTGTGTGAACATGTGATAGAGAAGTTCTGCATCAGGAACATTAGGGAGGACGCTTCGTTAAAGCATTGGGATCTCTTGATATTTCTGCCGGTGATCAGTGTGAGTATCTTATTTGTGCTGATTACATTTGATGTGGAAAACAGATACATAGGTTCCGCGGTCAGCGCCGGCATCATTTGTCTGAACCTGACCGTGTTTTATATCTGTGATGAGCTGGTAGGGGCATATATAAAACTGAAAGAGAGTGCCCTTGTGGCGCGTCAGCTCGAGAGTTATTCCAATCAGCTCAATGTGGTTATGAAGTCAGAAGAAAAGGTGCGGGGACTCCGGCATGACTTAAAGCATCATCTAAGTGAGATCCTGATGCTGGCAGACAGAAACAGACCGCATGAGATCGCGGATTATGTCCGAAATATGCAGGCAGACTTGTTGAGTGAGGGGGAGCATATCAGCAGCGGCAATGCGGATATTGACAGTCTGGTTAATCTGATGCTCGAGAGGGCAAAAAAGGAGCTAGGGAGTGTCAGATGCCGCGTGTGTGTACCGCAGGAGCTGGATATATCAGCATTTGACTGGAATATCATTCTCGGAAATCTGATGGACAATGCGATTGATGCCGCTAAAAGGTCAGAGGACAAGCTTCTGCAGCTCAAGGTCCATTACCGGAAAGGAATGCTTTTTATTGATATTAAGAACAGCTACAATGGTGAATTGTTAAAGGCAGAAGACCGCTACCTGTCCACAAAGGATTATGATAGAACAGACGAATCGCAGGTTCATGGACTGGGAATCAGGAATGTGAGGCGAATCGTGGAAAAGTACAATGGAAGCATGGAGATCAGTGATGTGGATGCTATTTTTGAGGTCAGGATACTCATGTATGTCTCTATAAAAAACGACTCTAAAAAGAATCTGTAAAATGAAAAGGTAAAAAGACGGATTTCGCCATTTTATATACGGATTTCGCCGTTTTTGACACAAGTTTTTTTGCGTATGATATATTTTATCTAGTTTGAAAAACAGTAAGAGGTAAGATATATGGTACGGACAGAGGAAAAATTTGTAAAAAATGCATTTCAGACATTGATTAAGAGAGGAGCCGCGAGCGAGTCTATGCTGGCACCCAGCACAGTGACCGATGAGGATCTTGATGAATTTGAAAAAAAATTTGATGTCAGGCTTCCAGCTCTTTTCAGGGCGTATTTAAAGGCATATTGTTACGATTTTACGGTGATGTGTGCGCCTGTGCCTTTAGATGGCGTAGAGCATAGTGAACCGGAGAGTGAGAAAGGGTTGTGCTGGATGGAACTGGTCTCACTGCCTCAGGAGGAACCGCTCAAAAATCTGTATGCCGGTATGGAGAGCTTCCGCAGGATCTGCACAAACAGGAATCTTGTGAATTTAAAACTGGATCGCGTAAAGAAT
This sequence comes from uncultured Lachnospiraceae bacterium, assembly GCA_947175175.1. Classification (GTDB taxonomy): domain Bacteria; phylum Bacillota; class Clostridia; order Lachnospirales; family Lachnospiraceae; genus COE1. The sequence goes on along the minus strand of CAMWLV010000149.1, from coordinate 7,800 downwards.
TTTGTGCCGATCGGCGGGTGGGATGGACCATTATGTATTGACTTAACCCAGACGGATATTCATGAGGATAATCCGTCAACATGGCAGATCTGTCGTTTTGACGAGACAGTATTTGACTGGGAAAATGCGGGATATATAGACGACAGGGGCAGGGTGACTGGTGAGAGAAAGTTTCCAGATTTTAAAACCCTGCTGGAGATATATTTTTGTGGGAAGTATGATAAGATGTACGAGCGGCAGCTGAAAGCCTGTGGTGAGGAGATGCCGGATTACAGCTTTTATATACAGAAAAGATAAAGCAGACAAAATGAAACATCGAGTAGGGAAGAAGCGTATTCCCTACTCGATTTTATTTGCAGTGATTAAAATTTTTGCTTGTGGTATTTTGTGTAAGGAAATATAATGGAATTAGCAGTTATGCAGAAAAGACTGCATAATATTACAAGAATATCAGACAGCAGAGCGGAGTATATGCGGGTCGGCATGCAGGTCTTTATCGTTTGTTTTGCAGTCAGCAGCCAGTTTGTGACATACAGGCTGTTTGAGAATGACCTGAATATGACATCATCAGCCTTGCGTATTTGGATGGGTTTACTGGTTTTGGCAGCAGGACGGCTTATTTTGAACAGATTGAGGCGCATGTAAACGGGGAAACTGGGATATCGCAGCTTGGTATTGTATTTCTGGATGTCAACAATCTGAAAAAGGTGAATGACAATCAGGGACATGATAAGGGCGATGAATTCTGCGTGATGATGACAGGGGAATCCCTGGAGGAAAAGTATGAGGCAGTCATGGCGGCGGATAGTGCCATATATGCGAATAAGAGATTTTTGAAAAGCAAAGTAGTCTAAAATATCTTGTTGACATTGGACAGGTATTTTGGCTTAATAGTTACATAGGGTTCTATATTAAAATATTACAAAACTATGAAAATAGAGAGGAAACTGAAATGGGCGGCTTTTTTGGAGTAACATCACAGCAGGATTGTGTATTTGATTTGTTTTTTGGTATTGATTACCATTCACATTTGGGAACCAGACGCGGTGGTATGGCAGTGTATGGGGCTGATGGGTTTAACAGGGCGATCCATAACATTGAGAATGCACCGTTTCGAACCAAATTTGACAAAGATGTGAATGAAATGCATGGAAATTACGGTATTGGCTGTATATCGGACTATGAACCACAGCCATTGGTCATTCGATCCCACCATGGCACATATGCATTGACTACTGTAGGGAAGATCAACAACACGGATGAGCTGGTACAAAGTCTGTTTGATGTGGGCCATGCACACTTTCAGGAAATGAGCGGCGGGGAGGTCAATGCCACAGAGCTTGTCGCGGCGCTGATCAACCGCAGGGAAAATTTGATAGAGGGTATCAATTTTGCGCTGGAATCTATCGATGGCTCGCTCTCGATTCTGCTGATGAACGAGGCAGGAATCTACGCTGCAAGGGATAAGTGCGGCAGGACGCCGATCGTGATCGGAAAGAAGAAAGACGGCTTCTGCGCGTCGTTTGAGAACTTTGCATACAAAAATCTCGGATATACAGACTATAAGGAACTGGGACCAGGTGAGGTCGTGGTGATGACAGAGGAAAACTGCATCACTCTTGTCAATCCGCAGAAAGACATGAAAATCTGTACTTTTTTGTGGGTTTATTATGGGTATCCGGCAAGCTCTTATGAGGGTGTCAATGTAGAACAGATGCGATATAACTGCGGGAAAAAGATGGCACAGCGCGATAACGTGGAGCCGGATATCGTGGCCGGAGTGCCGGACTCAGGTACCGCCCATGCAGTGGGGTATGCCAACGAGTCAGGGATTCCGTTCTCCAGACCGTTTGTCAAGTACACACCGACGTGGCCGCGCTCCTTTATGCCGACAATACAGAGCAAACGGAATCTGATCGCCAAGATGAAGCTGCTGGCAGTGGACGAACTGATCAAGGGTAAGCGTCTGCTGCTGATCGACGATTCGATCGTGCGGGGGACACAGCTTCGGGAGACTACGGAATTTCTGTATCAGAGTGGTGCGAAGGAGGTTCATATCAGACCGGCGTGCCCGCCATTATTATATGGATGCAAATATCTGAACTTCTCGCGTTCTTCGTCCGAGATGGATCTGATCACCAGGCGTGTCATAGAGCGGCTGGAAAACGGAAATGTGACCAAAGAGATTTTGCAGGAGTACGCAGACCCCGAGTCCGAAAAGTATGAGAGAATGGTCGAGGAGATCAGAAAGGAACTGAACTTTACATCGCTCCGGTTTAACAGACTGGACGATATGCTGGACGCGACGGGACTGGATCACTGCAAACTCTGCACATACTGCTGGGATGGGAAGGAATAGATGATAAATGATAGAATTTATGGAGGACTTATGAAATGGGAAATGTAAAACGAATCTATGTGGAAAAGAAGGAAGCTTTTGCGGTCAAGGCAAGGGAGCTGGAGGAGGAATTAAAGAGCTACTTGGGCATTGCCGGATTGAAGAAGGTCAGGATCTTTATCCGTTATGATGTGGAGAATCTCTCAGAGGCTACATTTGAGAAGGCTTGCAAATGTGTATTCTCAGAGCCGCCTGTCGATGACTTATATATGGAGAGTATTGAGAAGCCGGCGGATTCCCGCTGCTTTTCGGTGGAATATCTGCCGGGACAGTTTGACCAGAGGGCGGATTCCGCGGTGCAGTGTGTACAGTTCCTGAAAGAAGACGAGCAGCCGATCATCAAGACTGCAGTCACATACTTATTGATAGGAACAATTTCTGACAGTGAGTTTGACAAGATCAAGCGTTATTGTATCAATCCTGTGGATTCGCGGGAGACGGGACTGGATAAACCGGAAACGCTGGCGCAGTCTTTTGAAGAGCCGGCAGATGTGGGAAGCTTTGACGGATTTGCGGATATGGTAGAAGATGATTTGAAGGAGCTCTATGATTCCCTTGAACTTGCCATGACATTCAAGGATTTTCTGCATATTCAGAATTATTATAAGAATGAAGAGCACAGAGATCCAACAGTGACAGAAATCCGGGTTCTTGATACCTATTGGTCTGATCACTGCCGCCACACGACATTCTCTACAGAATTAAAGGATATTACGTTTGAGGACGGTTATTATACGGAGCCGATCAAGACGACATACAAGCAGTACATGGCTGTGCGCGAGGAAATCTTTGGAGGCAGAAAGGACAAATATGTCTGCCTGATGGACTTAGCGCTCATGGCTATGAGAAAACTGAAAAAGGACGGCAAGCTTGAGGACATGGAGAAGTCGGATGAGATCAACGCGTGCTCGATTGTCGTTCCTGTGGAAATCGATAAGGAGGACGGAAAGGGAGTTGTCACGGAGGAGTGGCTTGTGAACTTCAAGAATGAGACACACAATCACCCGACGGAGATCGAACCGTTTGGTGGTGCCGCAACCTGTCTCGGCGGCGCGATCCGTGATCCGCTCTCAGGGCGAACGTATGTATACCAGGCGATGCGTGTTACAGGCGCAGCAGATCCGACTGTACCTGTGGAGAATACGATGCGGGGTAAGCTATCCCAGAAAAAGCTGGTTCGCGGTGCGGCGAGCGGATATTCTTCCTACGGAAACCAGATTGGACTTGCGACTGGATTTGTCAAGGAAGTCTATCACCCGAACTATGTCGCTAAGAGAATGGAGATTGGCGCAGTTATGGCTGCGGCTCCCAGGGCAAGCGTGATCCGCGAGAACTCTGATCCCGGTGATATCATCATTCTGCTCGGTGGACGGACAGGGCGTGATGGATGTGGAGGAGCGACAGGTTCTTCCAAAGTGCATACGACGGCTTCACTGACTACTTGCGGCGCTGAGGTTCAGAAGGGAAATGCGCCGACAGAGCGCAAGCTTCAAAGATTGTTCCGCAGGGCGGAGGTCAGCAAAATCATCAAGAAATGTAATGACTTTGGCGCGGGCGGCGTGTCCGTGGCGATCGGAGAGCTGGCGGACGGGCTTGTTGTGGACATGGACAAGGTTCCGAAAAAATATGCAGGTCTTGATGGTACAGAGCTTGCAATATCCGAGTCACAGGAGAGAATGGCGGTAGTTGTGGATCCGAGGGATGCTGACCAGTTCCTTTCATATGCCGCAGAGGAGAATCTCGAGGCAGTGAAGGTTGCAGCCGTGACGGAGGAGCCAAGGCTTGTATTGATGTGGAGAGGCAAGAAAGTTGTGGATATCGCAAGAGCCTTCCTGGACACAAACGGGGCACATCAGGAGACTGGCGTATTTGTGGATACTCCTGTGAAGGAGGACAATTATTTTAACAAGACAGCCATTCCAAAGGTTGAGAATGCACTTAAGGCTGGTGATGTGAAGGAGGCAGTTCTTTGCACTCTGAATGACCTGAATGTATGTTCACAGAAAGGGCTTGTGGAGATGTTCGACGCGTCGATCGGCGCGGGCAGTGTATTTATGCCCTATGGCGGTAAGTACCAGCTCACGGAAACGCAGACGATGGTCGCAAAACTTCCAGTATTAAAGGGAAAGACCGATGTCGTGACAATGATGGCTTATGGCTTTGATCCCTATTTGTCAAGCTGGAGTCCGTATCACGGAGCGGTGTATGCAGTGACCGAATCCATGGCTAAGATCGTGGCAGCAGGCGGCGATTACACAAAGATTCGGTTTACATTTCAGGAATATTTCAGGCGCATGACTGAGGAACCTTCACGTTGGAGTCAGCCGTTTGCAGCGCTTCTCGGTGCGTACGATGCGCAGATCGGATATGGGCTGCCCTCAATTGGCGGGAAGGACTCCATGTCAGGCACATTCAACGAGATCGACGTGCCACCCACGCTTGTTTCCTTTGCAGTCGATGTAGCGAAGAAGCAGGATATCATCACACCGGAGTTAAAGAATGCAGGGGACAAGCTTGTCGTATTTGATCTGCCCAAGAATGAGTATGACCTTCCTGATTATGAGAGAGTCATGAAGCTTTATAGTAGTATTGCAAAATTGATTGCAGACAAGGTGATCGTGGCTGCGTATGCGCTTGACGCAAAGGGTATTGTGGCGTCCGCGGCAAAGATGGCATTCGGAAATAAGATGGGTGTCGCGTTTGAGAGTACACTTGCAGTAAACAAGTTCTTTGCAAATGGAATGGGCAGTATCATCGCTGAAGTTTCTGCTGATAAGATTGACGCACTTGCAGCGAGCGGCACTGCCTACAGAACCGTTGCTACAGTGCTTGCCGAGAACGAGGGGTTTGTATATCAGAATACAACAGTAACGATGGCTGAGGCTTTGAAAGCATGGACGTCTAAACTTGAGAAAGTGTTTCCGACTAAGGCGGTGAAAGATACTGACGCGATTGAGACAAAGCTTTATGATACAAAAGACATCTATGTATGTAAAAACAAGGTGGCAAAACCTACAGTATTTATACCAGTATTTCCAGGTACGAACTGCGAGTATGACTCGACGATTGCATTTGAGCACGCTGGCGCCAATGTCGTGACAAAGGTATTCCGGAATCTGTCTGCCGAGGATATCAGGGATTCTGTTGACGAGTTTGAGAAGGCGATTGCACAGGCACAGATTATCATGTTCCCGGGAGGATTCTCAGCTGGCGACGAGCCGGACGGAAGTGCGAAATTCTTTGCAACAGCGTTCCAGAATGCGAAGATCAAAGAGGCAGTGAACAGGCTCCTGAACGAGAGAGACGGACTGGCACTTGGTATCTGTAATGGTTTCCAGGCGATGATCAAGCTCGGACTGGTTCCTTATGGTGAGGTTGTAGGACAGAATGAGGATTCACCGACACTAACCTACAACACCATTAACCGCCATATTTCCAAGATGGTGTACACGAAAGTAGTCACAAATAAGTCACCATGGCTGCAGCTTGCAGGGCTTGGCAAAACTTATGCAACACCGGCATCCCATGGAGAGGGACGTTTCGTGGCACCAAAAGAGTGGATTGACAGGCTCTTTGCAAATGGACAGGTTGCAACACAGTACGCGGACTTTGACGGAAACATCTCGATGGATGAGGAGTGGAATATCAATGGCTCCTACGCAGCGATCGAAGGTATCACATCTCCTGACGGAAGATGCCTTGGCAAGATGGCACATGTGGAAAGACGTGGTGATGCGGTAGCTATGAATATCTACGGAGAACAGGATTTAGGCATATTTGCCGCAGGCGTGTCGTACTTTAAGTAAAATAAGATAAAAAATAAGAGCCTCATGTTAATGAGAGCTCTTATTTTTTTATGTGAATCCGGCTATTGATTAATCAGACAGTCACAGTAGAGGAGGCATAGGCTCTGTTGGGGCAGTAAATAAAAGTATGTATGGAGTGGAGAAAAGGATCTCAAGTTTGATCTGATGGGGAAAGAATTTGAGTGGTGTACGGAGGAGTATTATTGGTTTCAAGTAGTGCCAGTATAGAATTAAATAAGATACATAATTCTTGGTTATTCATAGTGTTTACCACCCTTTCACTGCCTTTTTATAATACAATAATTATTTGTTAAATGCTTTATAGCGGATTATGCAAAAGGTGTAAAGCACTATTTAAAAAGGGATAACAATTTAAGTTGAGAAAAGAACAGGGAAGAGCGAAGTTCCATTTTTCATGTAGATTGGTTCGTTTCAAATCTATTGGAAGGGATTCTGTCAATGAAGTACATTTTGATATCTTATGAAAATGAAAAGTATCGGCTAGAATTAGCCGAAGAACTGTTTGCTTTGCGGCAGATCATCGTTGATGAGCTGGATGGGGAGTGTAAAGAAGTGGCACAGGAGGCGGTTGAAGAGATCTGGACATTGGCAGCAAGGAATTATTATAGTGAATGGTTGGGGGAATTGAACGGAAAAATTGGTATATTTATAGAATTTAGAAATTGGGAAATTGGGAGGAAACATAAGACGAATTGTACTGAATAGTCTGGATGACTCGTTTGAAATTACGACAAGGGAGGTCAAAAAACTGAAATCAAAGATGAATGATGATTTTGAATCACACTAATATGTTAATTTTTAAAATTTAAGACGTAAAATATTGAAAAAACCGCAAAAATATTGACTTAATATTTTCAAATCGTATATTATATAATATAGGAGGTGCAAGAATATGTTAGTACAATTTACTTTAAAAAATGTTCTGTCATTTAAAGAGGAAACAACTTTGGATATGACAGCAATTAATGCATATAAGGAGCATGAATGCAATCTGATTGATTATGGGTATAAAGACAAATTTCTTAGGGTTGCGGCAATCTATGGGGCGAATGCAAGCGGAAAATCAAATTTGTATGAGGCAATGGTATATTTTCAAAAAATTATTGCAGAATCTTTCAATAATGTAGAAGATGGAAAGTCGACAGTTATTGGGGAATATTATCTGCCATTTTCTTTTGAGGAAAATAACGAAAATTCAGAGTTTGAAATTGTTCAGATTATAGATGATTTTGAGTATAAGTATGGATTTGAGTATAATGCCAAATGTATTGTGACGGAATGGCTTTATCGAAAAAATCTTCAAACAAACAGAACATCAATAATATTTGAACGAACAATGGAAATGGTAAAATTTGGTTCAAGTATAAGGAAGGAGTGTGATGTTTACAAAGAACAAATTCCTATGGAAACATTAGCATTATCTTTTTTCAATAAATTAAAATTGAAAACAGACATTTTTAAAAATGTATATTCTGAAGTGATGGATATTTTGGCTGTTCCAACAGACTTTTGTGAGGAAAATGAGCTATTGGAATATTTTTTGCCTAATATCATTAATGATGAAAAGGATAGATT
>CAMWLV010000148.1 GCA_947175175.1 uncultured Lachnospiraceae bacterium | reverse complement strand
TTGGTTCAAACCAATTTCTTTTGTACAATTCTCAGATTTGCTCATTTATAGTATTAAGAAGAAAGGAACACTACACAGACTATGACTCTACGACTTGCCCCTAAGCAAAATGAATTTAACCGTTTGACAAAAGCAATCTCGGAGCTATATCACGACATCAGTGTCAAGCTTGGCGTATCCGACAGCGTATTTGATATTTTTTATGCAATCGTGGCTCTTGGGGACGGCTGCTGTCAAAAGGACATTTGCGATTATGCATTTACCAGCAAACAGACGATACACTCTGCCATACACAAGCTGGAAAAGGAAGAATTTATCTGCTTAAAGCCAGGAAAAGGACGCGAGATGTGTATTTTCCTGACTGCGAAAGGAGATCAATTTATAGAAGAAAAGATAGCCCCTGTTGTTGCCCTGGAAAATCAAGTTGTCTCACAGATGGACTCCGGGGAAATCGATGCACTGCTCCGGCTGACGGAAAAATACCTGGACTGTCTGCGAAGTCAGTTCAGGAAACAGGGCTTTCCAGAGAAAGGATCATAAACAAATGAAAATTCAATTATCAGACCACTTTACCTACCCCAGACTGCTTCGCTTTGTCTTTCCGTCCATTGTGATGATGATCTTCACATCAATCTATGGTGTCGTTGATGGTCTGTTTGTGTCAAACTATGTTGGAAAGACACCCTTTGCTGCTGTCAACCTCATCATGCCCTTTCTGATGATCATGGGCGCGGTCGGATTTATGTTCGGTACAGGCGGAAGTGCAGTTGTCTCACAGGCACTTGGCGAGGGAAAACCTGATAAGGCAAAACAATATTTCTCCATGATGGTGTATGTCGTTATTGGAGGCGGTCTTATACTGACGCTGCTCGGCCTTGTATTCCTGCGCCCGATTGCCGCTGCCTTCGGTGCCACAGGCGATATGCTTGACAACTGTATCATTTATGGGCGCATTATCCTGTGCACCCTGACAGCGTTTATGCTGCAGAATGTATTTCAGAGTTTTCTGGTCACAGCAGAGCGTCCAAAGCTTGGACTCGCTGTGACGGTTGCCGCCGGTGTCACCAACATGCTCCTTGATTTTGTGTTTATCGCTGTTTTTCACTGGGGCATTGTCGGCGCCGCTTCCGCCACTGCTGCCAGCCAGTTGATCGGCGGACTGATACCGCTCGTATATTTCCTCAGACCAAATACAAGCCGTCTGCAGCTCGTCAAAACCAGCCTGAATACACGCATTTCAGGAAAAACCTGCATCAATGGCTCCTCGGAGCTGATGACAAACGTTTCCATGTCCTTAGTCAATATTTTGTACAATTTCCAGCTGATGCGCTATGTTGGTGAGGACGGCGTTGCAGCATATGGTGTAATCATGTATGTAAGCTTTATTTTTGTAGCAATTTTCATTGGCTATTCCATCGGCAGCGCTCCTGTAATCGGCTATCACTATGGAGCCGGAAACCACGCGGAATTAAAAGGATTGTTCCGAAAAAGCCTATGTCTGATTGCGCTCTGGAACGTTTTGCTGGCGGTACTTGCAATTCTAACCTCACAACCGCTTGCAAGGATTTTTGTCGGCTATGACAGCGGTCTCACCGCGCTTACCAGACGGGGGCTATGCTTGTATTCACTGTCCTTTTTATTGACGGGCTTTAACATTTTTGGCTCCGCTTTCTTCACGGCGCTCGGAAACGGTGTGGTGTCCGCCATAATATCTTTTTTGAGGACATTGCTGTTTCAGATTGCAGCCGTATTGATTCTTCCGCTGCTTCTCGGACTTGATGGAATTTGGCTCTCAATTGCTGCCGCGGAGATCCTCGCCCTCGTTGTGACAATTATCTTTTTTGTCAAAAAGGGAAGCTATTATCATTATGTATAATATCTAGCCGGATTATTTTTTTGCAGATCCGCTCCGCCAAAGGAAGGTTGTGTGTGATGACGACCACTCCCATATTGCGCTTTTGTGCTTCATCACAAATCTTGTTCCAAATCTGTGCCTGTGTGATGACATCAAGCATGGTGCTGATCTCATCACAGATCAGAAAAGCGGGATTGCTCATCAATGCCCTTGCAGCACAAAAGCGCTGCAGTTCCCCGCCGGAAAGCTCCCTCGGAAAGCGATTCAGCCATTCTTTTTCAATGCCAAGGGAAGCCAGCATTTCCTCCTGTATCTCCCCGCTTTCCTCCAACACTTTCCGAAGCCGCCAGCGGGGATTCACTGCATGCTCAGGGTGCTGACAAATGAGCTGTACCGGACAGACACCTTTGGTGGAAAGTGGTATTCCATCCAGCAAAATCTCACCTTCCGAGGGCGCCAAATAGCCTGCAAGCAGCATCGCCAGAGTGGTTTTTCCATAACCACTGGGGGCCAGCAGGCCGACACATTCGCCCTGTTCGACACCAAAATCCAAATCTTTCAACACCCATGCCTGTTTTTTATGATAGCGAAAACGAACATTTTCTGCTTCAAGTCGCATAAAAGCACCTCACTTCCCCACCGCGCAGCTCCCGCATAGGCGGCGCTTCCTGCTCGCACTTGGGCGATTTGCAGCTGCATCTCGGAGCAAACAGACACCCTTGGGGCAGATTTCCAGCATAAGGCTGAACCCCGGCAATCGGTTCAAAGCCGTTCTGTGGTAATGCTCTCCAGAGTGCTTTGCTGTATGGGTGACGCAATGCATCTGGTTTTGTGCGAAAATCCAAAGCACTTGCATTCTCCACCGTCGTTCCTGCATAGAAAACTGCGATTCTATCTGCAAACGCAAATGCCAGGTCAATGTCATGCGTAATCAAAATCACAGCCTTCCCATCGTCTGCCATCTCACGAAACAATGCCATTGCCTCCAAAGCCTGCTCGAGACTCATACCCGGTGTCGGTTCGTCGGCGACAATCAACCAAGCGTTGGCAATCAGTGCCGTGGAGACCAGCACACGGCGCGCCATACCGCCGGAAAGCTGAAACGGATAAAGCTTTTCTGTGCTTTTGGACAATCCCAGACGCCGGAAAATATGCCTTCTCTTTTCTTTCGGATATGGCTTTTTGTGCCCATCGGTCTGCACACCTATCTTCATCAGCGGATCGAGATAAGCAATTGACTGCGGTACAAGCGCCATCTCTGTTCCCCTTAATTTCTCCTGTAATTCCGGCGTCAGTTTTTGACCGTTATAGCGCATATCACCGGTAACAATTGCATTTTCTGGCAAGATTCCCAATATCGCTGACGCAAGCAGACTCTTTCCTGAACCAGATGAGCCCGCGATTGCCAGAATCTCTCCTCCATATACTTTTATACTTAAATCCGAAATCACTTGCAGGTCTCTTTGTCCAAACACACTGTCATACATCTTAAAAGCAACCGACAGATCACAAATCTCCAGAACAGGCGTATCCTTCATCTACCAAACTCCTTTCATGCTGCCAACCTTCACAATTTCCTCCACACTTTATTCCTGCGCACTGTAAGGATCGATCACTGTCCGAAGATTTTCCCCCAATCGGTCAATCAGCAGAACGATCAGAACCAACAGCAGCCCCGGAAACACTGCCATCCACCACATGCCGGAAGAAAGGTATCGCATACTTTCTGCCAGAATAATACCGATTGCCGGCTGCTCCGGCGGAAGCCCATAACCCAGAAAGGATATAGACGCCTCATGCAGAATCGCATGGGGAAACATCAGAATCAACCCTACCATAAACTGCGGCGCCAGGTGTGGCAGTAAATGATGCCCCAATATCCATCCACTCGATTTCCCCAGCCTGCGGGAGACTGCAATGTAATGCTGACCGCGCAGCTGCAGCACTTCCCCCCGTATCAATCGGGCAAGGCTGGTCCAGTGTGTTGCCGCGATACCAACTAACAATCCCTTCAGCCCTCTTCCAAGAGAAAATGAAATCAATATGATAAAAACGGTATGCGGAATCCCCATCATCAAGTCGATCACCCAGTTGATTATTCCGTCCATAAGCTTTGAACCCATCGCCGCCGCAATGCCGATCAGGACGGCAATCACCGCACTGATGCAGGACGCCACGAACCCAACTGTCATACTGACAGACAGACCTTTCAGTGTTCGCATCAACAAATCCCGTCCCAGATTGTCCGTGCCAAATGGGTGTGCCCACGAGGGAGGCCGTTTTGCATTCAAAACATCGGTACCTACAGCTTTCTCCGAGATCAGAAATCCAAACGCATAGATCACCAGCATCAGAATGGCCAGAATAACTGACAGGATAACTGCTTTTGTCCGCTGGTTGAATCCTTTTTTATGGAAACTTTTTTTATGCCCTGCCAAATTCATCTGCCCACCTCCCGAATCTTGGGGTCAATCATCCCATACAATAGATTCGCAATCATATTCCCCACACAGACAAACAGTGTGGAAAACAGTGTGATCCCCAGCAAAAGCGGCACATCCGAATTGAGTCCCGCCGCCGAGACTGCCGAGCCAAGCCCCGGATAAGAAAACACATTCTCCGCCAGCACAGAACCGCCAAAGAGCTCTGCAAAAGAAGCAAACTGTAAAGTTACTGCTGGCAGAACCGTATTGCGGAATCCATGACGCCAGAACAGTACCCACCTGCCCTCCCCGCGTGCACGCGCAAACAGTATATACTCACTGTTCATCACATCGATCATTTTCTGCCTTGTGTGCAGCGCAATGCTGGAAAAAGACATCAGGCTTAACGTAAACGACGGAAGCACCAGGTGATACAGGCGCTGCCAGATTGTTACCTCACTGCTGCGCATGCCGATCGGAGTCGAAAACCCAACAGGAAACCAGCCCAGCATCACAGCAAAGACCATAAGAAATACAAGACCAAGCCAGAATGTCGGCACACTGCTCAACAGATAACAGAGTTTACTGATGATTTTATCCTGCCATTTATCCCTGTTCATGCCCATGATACAGCCCAGCGAAAAACCAATGATTCCTGAAAATACCCACGCACACATCATAAGGGCAAGGGAATTTTTGAACCGCTCTGAGATAATCTCGATCACTGGGCGCCGGTACAGAAGTGATGTACCAAAATCTCCATGCAGTAAAGCAGATAACCAGTTAAAATACCGCTCTACGGAAGGTTTGTCAACGCCCCAGTACGCCTCAATCTCAGACCGCTGTTCCTCCGACACCGCTCCAATCCCCATAATATACTGCTGCACTGGATCGACTGGGGAGGCACTCACCAGTGCAAAAGAAATGACACTGACTGCAAAAAGCAGTGAGATCATTCGAATCATATGTATGAAAGCCTGTTTCATTATCTTCGCTATTTCTGACACAACTGTCATTTTATACTTCCTCCCACTTCCACTCGGAAAGATTCTGAAGCAAGGGCATGGAAGAACCATGTGGGTGAAGCTGCTGCACACCGATGTCAAGCCCATCACGCACATAATATAGATGGTCAACATTGACAATCCACACCCACGGACATGCCCCCCGCATAGACGTACCCGTCTCACCGTCCCACTGGGCAAGCTGCCAGTTCCAGTACGCTTCCTCTGTCGTCAACGCTTCCATAGCGGCTGATAAATACTGATCTGTCTCCTCAGACTGATATCCCTCAGGATTATAGAAATCATCCCTGAAGGCACCTTCACTCTGATATAGACAATAACTTTCATAAGGGTTTGCAGCGCCCCACCCCATCATGACTCCATCAGAAAACATCCGCTTCGCCAGATCATCCCAGCTGGTTCCCTCTACAGTGATGTGAATGCCAATGTCCGCCACCTGCTCGGCAGCGGCAAACGCAACCGCCTGTCGAACGGAATCCCCGCTGGGATACAGCACCGTAAAAGATGCCTCAACACCATCCTTCTCCACAATGCCATCCCCGTCAGAGTCAGCCCAGCCTGCATCTGCAAGCAGTTTCTTTGCATAATCCACATCCGTATCGATCACACCCTCCGGATTGTTCCACGGCATGCCGTCATTCTCAGAATAACAAGGTGTACCGAACCCATTCAGCGCTGCATCTGCGACCTGTCCTCGGTCAATGGCATAAGCGATTGCCTGACGGATTTCAAGATTGCAGGTCACATCATTTCCAATCGGATACCCACCCTCCGTGACCTTTCCTTCCGCCGGCAGCATCGGAAGCGTGAAACCGCGGTTGTCAACGGAAGCGACTCGCGCAATATGATAGCCGCTAATCTCTGTACCCGCTAGTGTCGCCGCCGTCAGAGCCACATCGACCTGTCCAGCCTGAACAGCGGCAAACGCAGCATCCTCTGTCATGAAAGCGATTGTCACATTTTTTATGGAAGGAATTGTTCCATAATAATCCTCGTTCGCCTCCAGGATCAACTGCTCCTGCGGATTCCATTGGACAAATTTCCATGGACCAGAACCGACAGGATTTGTCCCATAACCCGTACCATAGGCATGCTCTGGGATAATTCCCACAGATGCAACGGTATTTAAAAATACGGAAGTCGGTCTGGACAGGGTAAATATGACAGTCGTGTCAGTTATCGCCTCAACCTTTTCCAAAAAAGTAAGGTCAATGGATGCCTGCGCAGCCTTTGCCGTCTCAAAGGTAAACGCGACATCATCGGCTGTAACTGCCTCCCCGTCCGTAAACTTCGCATCGTCACGCAAGGTAAATGTCCACACCAGACCAGACTCATCAAGATGATAATCGACAGCCAGATCATTCTCAAAGCTCATGTCACTGCGATATTTGATGAGCGTACTCTGTATCAGCGGCGTATTCCCATGTCCCCATCCCTGGCATGGATCCAGGCTGGAAGGTTCCGAAGATATGGCTACCACAATCCCATCTCGTTTTTCTCCCTGCGCCAAAGTTTTGTCAGATGCGCAGCCCGAGAGTGTACCCATCATTAATATACCAATCACAGTCCATAAAAAAACATATTTTCGCATTGCCGCATCTCCCCAAATATTGATAAAAATCAAGCCTACTCGCCTCTGTGCATAAAAAAATTCCAGCACCGCGCTTTCGTAATGCGCAGCACTGAAATTCATTATATCCCAAACTAATTTTCTTCGTAAGCCGGGGGGAGGGTTGTTTTATGTATGACAATTATTAATAGTTCCTAAACTTCAACAATATGAATCTGCCATGCCTGATACTCCTCCATTGGCTCAGGAATTACCAACCCGCATTGCTGTAATGCAGCCCCGGTAATCGCTTCTCCATTCTTATAGCCATATGGCAGACACTTCACAAGTCTTTCTTGATCTCTATCCTGCATAGTTTCCATACCATCCATATTCAGATGCATTTGATAATATGTTTCTGCTTTCAATCCCTGCACCTTTACAATAACGGGTTCCTCATTCGTCCCCACATGATGGTATACCGCACTTACTAAGGCTTCCCTGCCCTCCTGATCTGCCATTTCCCACACAGTGCACTGTCTGTCCGAAGGAGGCAGCAGACGATAATATTCGCCATATTGAATCAGATCATAGTACTCCTTAAATCTGCAGATCTGCTTCTTCACCTGCTCCTTTTCTTCTTCAGATAACTTGGTGACATTCAACTCATAACCAAACGTTCCTGCCATTGCCACACAGCTTCTGGCTGAAAAAGGTGTAATGCGTCCGGTCTGATGGTTCGGAACTGCCGAGACATGAGCCCCCATAGTCGATACAGGATATCCAAAGGATGTCCCATACTGGATCGTAAGTCTCTCTATGGCATCTGTATCATCACTGCACCAGATTTGGGGTGTATAATAAAGCATACCTGCGTCGAAACGTCCGCCCCCGCCACTGCATCCTTCAAACAAAATGTGTGGAAACTTTGTGATCAGTGTCTCCAACACCCTGTATAAGCCCAGCACATATCGGTGTGCGAATTCTCCCTGACTTTGTGCATTCAGCGCTGTACTGAACTTGTCACATATGCTCCTGTTAAAATCCCACTTGACATAGGTAATCGGCGTCTCCTCAAAAATTGCCGTCATCCGTCCAATAATGTAATCCTGCACATCCTTCCTTGAAAAATCAAGAACCAGCTGGTTTCTGCTAAGTGCAGGCTTTCTTCCCGGTATTACGACTGCCCAGTCAGGATGTTCGCGGTACAGATCACTGTCCTCGGAAATCCCCTCCGGCTCGAACCATAAACCAAACTGCATTCCGCATCCAACTATGTTCTCTGCCAGTTCTTTTAATGTACAGCCCAGTTTTTTCTCGTTAGGAAACCAGTCACCAAGACCTGAATCGTCATCATCACGCTTTCCAAACCATCCGTCGTCAAGCACAAAAAGCTCCACGCCGAGTTCTGACGCATTTTTTGCTATGTCCACTAACTGCTCCCCAGTGAAATTAAAATAAGTAGCCTCCCAGTTGTTGATCAGGACAGGGCGGCGTCTCTCCTTCCATTCACCGCGGCAGATGTTTTTCCGTATGGTTTTATGTAAGTTTCTGCTGATGACACCAAGTCCCTCCGCACTGTAGGTCATCATAACCTCTGGTGTATCAAACTCCTCTCCCGGCTGCAGGTTCCATGCAAAATTATCAGGGTGAATGCCGCAGACCAGTCTGGTCTGATTGACCTGATCCTTTTCCGCCTCCATCAGAAATTCTCCGCTGTATAAAAAGGAGAATCCATAACAGCTTCCTTTCTCCTCATCCGCATTTTTCTCACAGACAATTGCAAAAGGATTGTAATGATGACTGGAAGTGCCACGCACGCTGCCAATCGCATGGATTCCATGGTCAAGCTCACTTCTCTGTACATTTCTCTCCATGACATGCCTGCCATAAAAAGTGATCCATTCATATCCGCCATTGATCCAGTCTAAATTCATGCTGGCTGCTTTCTGTAATACGATCCCAGCTTTTCCCTGATTAATGATTTTCACTGCACGGGTAATGATGTCATTCTCTTCCAGCACTCCATATAAGAGATGCACTTCTACTTTTGAATCTGGATCTTCCAGAAGGATCTCCAATGTGTCTGCCTCATTCTCGTCGGCATACACTGCCGGAAGCCCGTTGATAGAATATTTCCCGCCACTGACCTGATATCCTTTATAGCGGAGCGCTGCTGCACAGCTGCCGTCCTCATTCTGTACTTTCAACGCACTGATACGGTAATCCCCGGTTCCATAGCAGCTGTACTCTTGCGGAAGGACATCGAGGGAATACATTTTATTTTCTTTTCCAACCTCATAGGGATTCCCTGAAAAACCTCTGTCACTAAAACGGATGATATAAGACTTATCACTGTCATCAGTACGTTCTCCATAATATATATGAAGAAGTGTTCCCAGGCTGTCTGCCTTCATCTGATATGTTGTGTTTTTTGTGTGCAATGTAAAAACTTTCTTTCTCTCATCAACTAGAATTGACATAATGATACACCTCTATATAATATTTTGTTTACTTGCAAAGCAACCACTGGTCTCCCAGTGGTCACTTTAATAAAACATTTATCCTTTCACGCTGCCCAGTACAAGTCCCTTTGTAAAATATTTCTGAAGGAATGGGTACACAAGCATGATTGGCAGTGCTCCCAAAAACAGCTGCGCCGCGCGCCCTGTTCTGACATTCATCATGGATAACAGTGCCTTGATATCATAAGTGGAATCGCCCCGCAACATACTTTCAAAGTTCACAAGCAGTGACTGCAGATAAGTCTGCAGAGGATAGTTCGATGGATTACTCATATACACCATACCATTAAACCACTCATTCCAGTGATTTACCATACAGAACAGTCCAACGGTTGCCAATGCCGGTTTCAGCAGCGGCAGGATAATCAGTGTCAGCGTCTGGAAAGGACTTGCGCCGTCCAGAGATGCCGCTTCTTCAAGTTCTGCCGGAAGTTCGCGGATAAAGTTCATCAGTATGACCATATTGGAAACCGGAAGGGCTCCGGGTAAAATCAGCGCCCATATGGTATCCTTTAAGCCCAAACCAGATACAAGCAAATAAGTGGGAATCATGCCGCCGCTGACGAGCATGGTAATCACAAAAAACACTACATAAAACCGTCTGCCGATCAGCTCTCCTTTTGGTCTTGCCAAAGGATATGCCGTCAGTACCATCAACACCAGATTTAAAATCGTTCCCTTCACTGTCCTTTCTATCGAAACAGCCAGTGCTCGGAAGAAACTGCCGTCTTCCAGAATATATTTATAAGAAGCAAGTGTAAAATCAACCGGTATAAATCCTACCTTACCTGCCGCCACTGCCGTACTGCCGCTGAATGAAACTGCAAGAAGGTTGATAAACGGAAGGACACATGACACACATGCAATTCCCAAAACAATAACTAATACTATGTCAAAAACTCCATATTTTTTCTTTTCCATCCTCATCCCTCCTAGAATATTTTGTATCCGGCAAGTTTATCTGCCATGTAATAGGAAGCACATACCAGAATGCAGGATACCAGCGATTTGAACAGACCCACGGCCGCACCAATGGAATACTGCGCCTGCTGAATACCAAGACGATACACATAAGTATCAATAATATCACCTGTTGAATATACTACCGGTGAATACAGGTTGAACACCTGATCAAAACCTGCATTCAGCACACCGCCCAACGCCAAAACCAGCATCAGTATAATCGTGGGCTTTAAAAGCGGAACCGTAATATAACGTATTCTCTGCCAGCGTGTCGCTCCGTCCAGTGTTGCTGATTCATACAGTCCCGGATCAATTCCTGTAAGGGCTGCCAGATATACAATGGTGCCATATCCGAAGCCTTTCCATACATCACTGATGATCATGGTCCATGGGAATACCTTAGCGCTTCCGAGAAAAGGAATCGCCTCAATCCCTAATTTCCCGAGCAGAATATTGATCGCACCGTCCGTACCCAGCAGATCCATCAAAACACCTGCCAGAATAACCCATGACAGGAAGTTCGGAATATAGATCAGTGTCTGATAAACTCTTTTTACCTTATTGGATATCATCTCATTGAGCAATACTGCAAAGGTAACAGGAACGATGATTCCCAGAAGCAGCTTAAATACCGCTATGTATAATGTATTCCAGATTGTCCTAAGGAAATTTGGCTGGTTGAACAGGAATTTAAAGTTATCAAAACCTACCCACGGGGACGCAAATCCCAAGCCCGGATTGTAATCCTCAAATGCTATGATCAGTCCATACAACGGAATATAGCAGAAGATAAAAGTCAGGATAACCCCGGGCAGCAGCATCAGATGATACTGCGCCTGATTTTTAAGTTTTGTTG
>CAMWLV010000147.1 GCA_947175175.1 uncultured Lachnospiraceae bacterium | reverse complement strand
GCCTATTATGCTCAATATAAAAAGCCTAACAAGAAATTTTCATCGCTTTGTTCTTATAAGCACAAAAATTAATGTCGTTTACTATATAGTCATCCATTATTTCTTGACGGTTCCGTAATTTGCATAATAAAATCCCAATAAAAATATGCTTTCGGTCATTGACCTCTCAACTGCATACTTTACATTGGGATTTTGATCTCAGGATATTCAATTGTAGCAATATCACTTCCAGTATTCTTTAAGCAACGCTTCTGCCTCCTCCTCACTCTTTTGGTATTCTTCCATGATGTACTGCTTTGCATTTTCTTGTGATAAACTCATTCTTTGGTAAGCACGAATCGCACCAATAATCGCTGATTCCTCTCGCATTTCCTGTATTGCAAGACACATATTGACTTTCTCTCCTTTTCCTGAATACTTTATCTTTGTACCCGTTACAGCATTGATCACATCTGCCGCCTGACGCTCAACATTCTTGAAACGTTCATCGCAATCAATCATTTTTCCTAGTTTCATTTTATCCTTTGAATACTTGATGTATTTCATAACTTCCCTGAAATTTGTATGAAATTCATCGATTTCATCATCAGACATATGCGCTGGTGCAATCAAATTGATATGATAATCTGCAGCGTATTGTAGGATTCTCTCATCACAGTCCGAATACATTTCTCGCAAACTTAACGGTCCGTCCCACTCATCTGCACCATAATAGATCACCAGCGTAACAACTGGAAGCATTCTGTCGCTTTTCCAAAACCCACTCAAATACTCATCAGAATTGGGCTTCTTACCTTTTGCAATAGAGTTTTTGTGAGAATTAGCAGTTTCCACTACTTGCTTTGCAAGCTACATGAAATCATACAATCCATCTTTCACTGGCATCGCATAGTTAATTTTTGTCTCATTTTCAACTGCCAGTATACAATATGCTGCCCTTCCATCGGTCATTGCCGTCAAAAGCTTCGCAGCATCCCTGTATCCCTGTTCTGGTACAGACGCACCATCTACTCCATAAGGTACAATAATCTCCGTCGTGTCAAGTTCCGTCAGTTTTTCGGGAAGTATCACCTTTTTTCCCTGATACAGGAATTGATTGAATACATCCGCGAAAATATCTGGGCGTCTCATGTAGTCCTTTGTTATTGTGTCTATTTTTCCCACGCATTGGTTACCTCGCTATTTCATTTGTATTGATATGAAAATGATAACATATTATATGGAAAACCTCAAATACTTATTAGGAACCTACATAGTTCCTTTTCCTAATGTAAAGTATGCAGTTGTCAAGGTTCTGTCTGTTAAGAATGGACTACCATTATTGTCATACGCATTATCAGGACATCTCTGTCTGTGAATTTTATATGCCTGCATAAAAAATGCATACATACAAAATTTCACTTCGCTCCGCATAAGCCGCGGTCCTGGCATACCCGAAAGCAAGATATTTCAAACAGACATCTACGCTTAGCTAATACCGACTGTTTGTTTTCGGAACCGTGAAGAAATAACATTGCCTTACCACATCCATTATTTCTTCACGATTCCAATCCAACTTCGTTGGATTTTACAACTTCGTTGGATTTTACAACTTTGTTGTATTTTCCATCAAAGTCGGATTCTCTATGTTAATGTATGTCCCTGTGATCCGATTTGCGGTAAAATCATCTCTCGATCATTCATTCTCAGTTTCATACACGTTAACCTAATTTACACTCTCACCTAGTACTCCATCCAGACAGTAATTGGAGTTGTGGGCTGCAAGGTTCGTGCCAGTGCTAGGCAAAATTTCGACGGCGATGCGGTGGCATCGTCTAGAAATTTTAACGACGCAATGGTACGAAACAGGCGGTTCGCAATTCTAATTTCTGACCGGATGGAGTACTAGTCAATACAATAAATACACCAACCTATACTGCACAATTATTTTAATCATCACTTTTCATCAAATATATCTGCTCTATATTTCTTACCGAGTTCAAGGCAATTGTTGTCTTCAAACCACAGCTTTCGCACACAAATTCTTTCCCTTGTCTCTTTCCCTTGGCACCACACACCGAACAAACCTTTCCCGTGTGTTTGGAGCTAATCTCCACAAGTTCTATAGAATGAACTTTACATTTATAGGCAAGTCTTTCTCTGATATAACTGTTAAAACTCCGCGCCAGTTTCCTATTTGCTGATTTGTTGTATATTTTTGTCTAGTTTTTCGTAACCTGCTTTGCAATCACGATTCTGAAAGGTTTCTCATTCCTGATCATTCTGTTGATTTCAGAATTAATAAAGGTCGTAGTTCTTACCTTTTCTCTCTCTTTCTGCCTGTCATATTTGAGCTTTCCAAGGTTGTTTACCTCTATATTTGCAGCCTTTTTGGTATTGCCATCCTCGGCACTCTGCTCATAAGTCGTATACATTTTGCGGCGTTCTCTATTTTTCTTTGAGAGCCGCTCGGTCTCTGGATTTGTCAATTCTTCCAGTGATGCTCCATAAAGATGTTCATTTGATAGCGTGAACATATCCTTATTGCCAATAGGGATATAGATGGTATTCGCGTAATCCTGATGTTTCTTAACTCTTGCCTCAACGGGCACTGCAAGTGCAACGTCATTCTGCCTGATCTGTATTTGTATCTGCCTGTCAAAAATACGGTTGTCCCTCAATGGTATGGAAATCCTCTTGCGGGGAATCCTACATACAATGCGTATTGCACCATTTTTGTAGGAATATCCATTCGGCGATACTCGGAACGTATCATTGCCAGCTGTTTTGGGCTGTATCAGGTATCTTCTGGTAAGTCGGCACAATAAGTTGTTCAGACGTTTTACATCAATATCCAGTCCTGCTGCATTTCTGGGCATCTCATATTCCTGATGGTTTAAGATTGCTGCATACACACCATTCATTTTCAACACGGTTCTGAGATAAATCTTGTCGCCCTCGCTCAAGTTTTCGTTTGCGGTAATGCACTCACCGACTTTATTTTTCACAGTACCCCAATTGCACTTGATGTTTGTGACCGCATCCGCAATCGCAAGCTCATAGTACACAACGGGAAGGTTAAGCTGCTCCCGCAGTCCACAATGGCGCATCTCGTTTAAAATATTGTAGACGGGTGTCAAGTTGTTTAGATTTTTGATCCCTGAATACTTCCCGAAAACGTGATTTTTGACCTTACAGCAATCCGCGGCAATTCCTCTCAAAAACTCCATTGTCTCATCTGGCAATGGCAAACTATACTGCCAAATGGTCTTTGTAACGGTGTTGTCTGAGGACACTGTTCCCATCGTTTCGTCCTTTTCTGTGAATTTGTTGGCACAATTCCTATTGTTCCGATATAAATAGTGCAGCAATCCGAAATATTTCGCAGAACTGCCTGGTCTGCGAAATAGAACGCAAAGTCAGAAACATTAGGGATATGACAATACTCCTGACCACAAATTTGACCATGAAAATTTTGAGATGTGTATTTCTTTAAATTCCCTAGTAAAATAACTGTTTCTACGATTTTTTTCCAGCGATTTCCTATAAGAATTTGAAAAAAAAGAATTGTCTTTTGGGTTAAAACATGATAGACTATTTCCGATATAGATACTGTAATCAAAACAAAAATGCCCGGATTTCGCAGAACAGGCAGGTCTGCAAAATCCGGGTATTTAAAAATTACACAAAAATCTGATGTTCCATATCTAATTCTCTGTGCATACACACATTGCAATCACATACTTTACATCAGATTTCAAATAATTCTCTTTACTAAAACTCTTGTATAAATGTTCTGGTCTATTTTTGACATGTCTATTTTTGACATGTCTATTTTTGACATGTCTATTTTTCCAATAGCACAGGTCAAAAAGCCTCGCGTAGCCCGACACAACATCAACCGATCAATTCGTTGCGAATTTCCTCATATGTACGCGCTTTCACCGGCTTTTCCGAAGCAAACGCAGCAAATCTCCCCATAATTGCTGGCAGATCCCCCATATCGTCAAAGATCAGATCCAGACAGTTGCGGATTTTCTTAGCATCAGAATGGATTAAATAAGCTGGTGTAACTCGTCCCATGAAAGTATCCTTCGGATATTTTTTCCCCTCCACATCCATATAAGTACCTACATCTGCCACATAATATTCCGCCTGCTGTATATCATCACGCAGACATACCATCATATAGCGTTTATCCTCCTGAAGCAGTACGATATGGAAAGGATACCACATCTGCCCCTCACTTTGCGGATTCCATGAAAGCCGCAGCCGTCGGAGCTTGTTCTGCATAAATTCCACCAGAGCCAGTTTTACCTCATCTGTATTTTGACTACCAATCCCAACAACAATGCTTTTTCCATCAGACGCTTCCGTCTCAATCTGTTCCGGATACCGGAAAATCACGAATTTTGCCAAAATGTAATTCTGCACCTGCTCTGCTGGAAATCCTCCGAGCTTTTGCTTTGCAACCCGATACCGCTGCCGTTCCAGGCTTCCGCTGTTGCCAACAGCCCAAAGAAGCTGTTCTTCCATCCGCATCGCAAGAGACTGACCATGCCCCATCTGCTCAAATACCTTGTCAAGGCTGCTAATAATGGACGTTGTATTTTGATGAATTCCATAATCTGGCAATTTTCCCATACCAAAAGAAATGTAATGCTTTTTGCCGTCTTCCACCGCCCGATACACTTCCGGCATGGAGAGCAGGATATAATAAGTATCCCATAAATCATCAAAATAGAGACAGGCAAAACCACGCTCATTACAGAGAAATACCAACGAACCTTCATGCCACTTTAACTGCAGTCTGTTGAGACTGCCCTGTGCGTATTGTTCTATCAGCGTTTTCAACTTCTCTTCATTGATTTCTTCCTCCTCTAATGTCTCTGGCGGGGCATATTGCGGCTGTACGCAGACTATGTCGGGTAATTGCTGAAGCAGCGACAGATCAAAACCGATGGGTGACGCCATATCCTGCAGCAGTCTGCGCGCCATAGAAACCGCCGCTTTTTTCTCATATATCCCCTCGTAATAGCTTCTGGGCAAATCCCGTCTCCCTGTTGCAGTCTGTTCAAAGAAAATCAATACGCCCCTTTGGGGAAACCAGCTGCATCCATAGAGGTGCTCTTCATTTTCTGCAAATAGCTCCATCGGAAGGTCTGCAAGCACATCTTCCTGCATGATCACAAGCTCCTCTGCGTTCTGCAGGCTTTCTGATACAGGCAGGCAGCATACATGACCGGCTAGAAAACCAGCTATCATGCGCTGATCCTGTTCTGATGCGGCAGTCGTTTTCAGTCTGTGCATCAGTTCACCCCGAACAGATTCATACTGGTTAAATGCCGCAGCTGTGACCGGCAATAGAAGAAACAGGCTGCGATCGTCATCATTCAAAACCTTTGCCAAAGTTGTCCAATGCAAAAATGGACGATATACCGGTGCCGCATCTACTTGATACTCGATGTACCGCATATGGAAAACCACTTCAATCCTGTGACCGCCCAAAATCATTGTCTCCCTTTTCCCTGTCTCCGCAAAACGTCTGCTCCATTCAGGCAGATAAGGCAAACAATAGTTTAGGTAAGCCAGGAGAGACTGTCCACTTTCTGGATCTTCTGCAAGGTAAAACCCAGTGTTGATCCAGTACCGGAAGAAAGGACGACAATTGAATGTCATGCATTCCCCTGTGACGGATACAGACTGGTCTTCCTCCATCTGCTTCTTTATCTCTTTTTGCTGCAGCCGCCGCTCTGCAAGCGCAGCTACACTCGCCGCGCAAGGAGCATTGGGGTTCTCGCTGTAAAATTTCCTGATTTTCTCGAGAAAAGGAATGCATCTGTCTTCTTGCATCCAAACGCACAGAAGATACTCTTCCACAAAACGGCGGCTGCGGAGTGCCCTCTGCACATCCTCCCGTGCAAAAAAGGCATCTGTCACCTCGATATCCTTCTGTGGATCTTTCCCACACTCACGAAAATAAAAACCTTCGTCCTGATACAGCTGACTGAAATTTTCCTCTTCCTCCTCTATTCCAGGCACCCGTTCCAGAACGATTTCACGCAGTCTGCCATAGAAAAGTTTTGTACGTCCCATCGTTGCGGATTTGAGTGACAAGCACTCCCATAGAATATGATAAAGTTCTTCAGGAAGCGTCTGCCGCCCAAAGAAATCCTCAAGCAGCCGCAATCCTGCGGGGTGGCGTTCTCTCTCATTTCCGCTCTGTGTACACTTTTCTTTCAAATATGCCAAAATATAATTTTTTATGAAATGCCGGGCGGCTGTGACTGCCTGATCACTCCAGCTGCCCTCCTCTGCAAGACACATGAGATAACGGTACTCGGAAAAACTGATGGACAGGGCGCGCTCATTGCCA
This sequence comes from uncultured Lachnospiraceae bacterium, assembly GCA_947175175.1. Lineage (GTDB taxonomy): Bacteria > Bacillota > Clostridia > Lachnospirales > Lachnospiraceae > COE1. The sequence continues at coordinate 4,918 of CAMWLV010000147.1, read as the reverse complement.
CGAAACTGCTTGGGAACTGGTCCCTTCGCAGCAATCTGAAAAATGGATTCAATGCCTTCAAAATCTGCTCCTTGCAGTTCAAACTTTCGTTCCCGCCCTCCGGGCATGGAAGAATTCTTTGTATCAAAAGATGTAAACTGATATGCGATATGCAGCCATGTCAGGAATTCCCTGTTTGGAGGGTTATCCTGCCCCTGCTGCTCTACATCATCCAGAAGCAGTGCTGTAAATGCTGGTTCTCTGTACACTTCCAGAAAGGCAGAAGAGGTGAAGTAATCCATCCAGAGCTTTGGGTTGTTGCGCTGTTTTCCTGTATATAAGGCTAAAAACTGCTTGTGCGCATCATGGTCTATATATGGATTATTCTCTTGCTCCTGTTCTTCCGCAATGATCTGCCAGCCGATATCCTCTGTCTGATTTTTCGTTTCCCATGCGGGATCCTTATTCTGGCTTTCAAATATACTGTCGTTATCCATAGATTGATTATCTGGCTCACACTCTTGCTGTTGAAAGTTGTCATAGATATTGTTCTTTTCCGCGAACTGTTTTTCAGGTTCATGCTCCTGTCCGCAAAAACTATCATTCAAACTGTCACAGTAAGCCAGCGCTGCCTGATAGGCTTTTCGCAGCCGCAGAAACATTTCCGGATTCTCCTCTGGATGGTATTTATGTGTCTGCTGTGCATAAGCTCTTTTTATGACAGATGCATCATGACTCGGCTCAATACCAAGAATTTCCCAAATGTCTTCCATCACTTTGTCTCCTTATCTACTTTCTAATCAATTGTTTATTCATCGTCATATTCTTCGTCATCTTCATATTCATCATCCACCCAGAAATCCATACCCAGTGGATCTGCGTACAGATAGATTTCTATCGCTGCCAGCTGCTCTCGCATCTCACGGCGGGCTTTTTCCATCTGAATCAGATCACCGCTCTCTCTATTCTGATTAAAATATTGAATCAGCCTTGCAACCTGTTCCCGGCTATTTCCAGTCATCTGGGCATGTATACGTATTGCTGTCTCCAACAGCAGCTGATCCTCCTGATTCCCCCTGGCTGCCAGCTGAATCTGCGCAATCCGCTCATGCGCCTGCTGAAGTGCCATATCTCCCGGCTGAAAACGGGAATTGAGAATCATCCGCTCCCGGTAATCCCCTCCGCTGCTGCGGGCACTGACATGGAGAATCCCATCAATGTCATACGTAAAAGTGACCGTGGCGTACTGTTCTCCTGCCAATCCAGGCGGAACCCTGACTTCAAGTTCTCCAAGTTTCAGGTTATCCGAGGCATAATATCCCTCTCCCTGATAGATCTCAAACCGCAGTTTCTGCTGATTGTTGGAAAGTGTATAAAAACTATCCTGATGACTTGCAGGGAGCATACTGCTGCGCTGGATCAGGAAAGCCATATGCGGATTCTTGTCTTTGGCATCATTGTAAGTTGCCACCCCCAAGGAAAACGGACATACATCTGTCATCACAAGGTCCTGAAGCTCCTCCGCACGCTCCTTGATTCCTGCACAGAGCCCTACCCCAAGCGCCACCATTTCATCCGTATTTTCACATACTGCAGGGCGGCGGCCAAACAACTCTTCCAGATAATCACAAAATACAGTAAGCTGCGCAGAACCTCCCACCAGAACCACATCGCTGATTCTGCCTACGTGCTCCCTGTCTTTCATGGCGCGGGAGATGACCGACCTGACCTTTCGGAAGATTGGTTCACACAGCTGCCGAAGCAGTATATTTGTCAGCATCAGACTGTACTTACTATCCCCCTGCCTGAGAATCAAAGATGCTTCTGCATTCTCCTCCTTCTGTGACAGGGCAATTTTTGCTTCCTCCGCCTGTCGGTAAAGAGATGACAACGCAAAGGGATCCAGTTTTTCCATCGACAGACCGTTCTGCTCACAGAAATGAGCGACAATCGCGCGGTCGATATCATTGCCGCCCAAGTGATTGTCGCCGGCGATGGCTGTTATCTCTATAATATTTTCAAAGCATTCCACTATGCTCACGTCCAAAGTACCACCGCCAAAATCAATGACCATCATTTGACTGTCGCCCTGCTCCTGTATACTGTGACGATAGTACAAAGCAGCGGCAGAAGGCTCATTGATGAGACGCTTTACCGTCAACCCGGCAAGCTGTGCAGCTAATTTGGTAGCACAGCGCTGATTGTCATTAAAATATGCAGGGACACTGATCACTGCCTCCTCCACCGATTCCCCCAGATACTGCTCTGCATCCTGCAAAATCTGCTTTAGCACAAGTGAGGACAGCTCTTCCGGCTTAAAACTCTTCTTTCCCAAACTAATCAGGCGCTCTGTCCCCATCCAGACCTTAAAGGAAGCCGCAGTGTTTTCCGGGTGGGTGATCAACCGTTCTTTCGCGGCTGCACCTATCAGTACAGAGTCGTCTTCCATCATGCTTACCACACTGTTTGTCTTATAATCCCCCAGCTCATTTGGAATCAGTTCTGCCTTGCCGTTCCGGTAGACACAGGCAAGACTGTTTGTCGTTCCCAAGTCAATTCCGATGATTGCCATAGTATTCTCCTCCATATTTGCAACAATGCATAGATTTGCATTGCTTCTTTTGTTAATATTTCAAATCCCATTATCTTATACATATAATCCATTCATCACTTGTATGATGAATATCTTCTCCGTTTCCTCCGTATCTGTTACAATCAGATAATAACCTAATTCTGGTATTCTTGTCCCTACTCGCTGATTCCGATCTTTTCTTTTTCCAACTCAACCACTACCAGCTAAAGCTGGTAGGTGCAATATGCTACTATAGCAGCCTAAAGAGTGCTCCCTAAAGGTAAGACAAGAGATTTACCCCCATTAAACAGACGTTAAAAAGGACATTCCTCCTCAACCTTTTCTGTCCAAAAATCATCCATACTTATCTGTGGCAAAGACCTTGTATCCAGACCATAGTAATTTGACAATGAACTCAGTTGTTCACGAATAATGTTATATTCCTGAATAATCTGCTCAGCATCCTTTTCACGAAGACATTCTACAATCTGTTGAAATTGTCGTTCAAAATGCTGCTTCAGTTGAATCGAATTTTCCAATAGCCATATGATGAATGGATGATCTGCAGTAATTCCCCTACGAAAATATGAAGCAGCATTACAAATATATTTTCGACTTTCGTCACTTGCAGCTTTGCAGAACATCATTGGAGGGAAAATATCATACACCTCCTCACTCTCAGCTTTCTTTTTTTCAGAAAATGTAACAATCTGCCCCTTCTCATAATTTATTGTCATGAGGTAATTATCCTGCAAGCAAGCCATAGCATACATATACATAATGTTTTTTACACCATAAGAATTAATAGCGTGTACATGTTCCAAATGTCGTCTTTCAAATTTCCATCGCTTTTGAAAAACCTGTCTTATCTCTTCAGTGTAATCTCCTTGATTTTGAGCCATCCATTGTCCTACTAAAGAATTTCGAACTTCTCGCCATTGCAGCAAAGAGACAGTATTCCAATTTTTTAATCTATTTATTTCATTTGCTTCTCTTAACAATTCATACTTATTTAAAATGCAACACATTGCCACTAATAGCGTTAACGGCAGAGCTACTATTTTAGAACGACTAACTTCTACCGTAGGCTTCCATTCTCCGTCTAGTATAAACATTACATTACACTCACATCGCGATGAACGAAATAGCTGCTCTCTACCTGCTATAACACCTTGATACACATATATATGTCTTGAATTTTGAACATTATCAAATATAGAACTAAAACATGGACATCCACACTCATCAACTGTAAACCTCATGGATTTCTCGCAACAACTGTTTAGATATGTAATCCACACATTCACCAAATCTTCGTGTCCTAAAAACGGTTTCCATACTTCTCCCAACTCGTCTTCTACTTGAGGACAAGCGGAAAATGTATCTAAAATATTCGCTAACGCCTCTGTTTCAGCAAGTCCGTATTTTGTTTCTAAATCTTCCCAATTGTTTTCTGAATATACAGATCCATCTCGACTATCTCTTATGAATATTGACCCTTTTGCGTTCTCAACATTAAATTCTACCTGTATAGACTTTTCAGAGAATTGAAAAAATGTAGATATTATGTAATTTTGATCCTTCACCTTCCACTGTAACTCTTGATCAAAGCGCACATCATATTTCATAATTACCCCTGAAAAATTAGACAAAATTCGATTTTCATCTGTATCCAACGGTATCACTGTCATAATTAATTTTGGATAATTTCCTCGAATAGCGGGAAAAAAATCATCAAATTTCCTTTTCAACGCTGGACACAATTCATAAACCTTCTCCCCCGCCAATTCATGAACTGCCTTCATTGCTTCCATATAAGTCCGTCCCACCCGCTTATTGTTATAATAAACTGGTACTCTGGCTCCGCATAGATACTTCTCTACTGTTTCACGCAGATTCAAAGCTCCAAGCTTTCCCGGATTCAACCGAATCACAATAGAAGTCCCCGGTTTTACCCTGTATCCATTACACTCCAATCCGCCATGACTGCTAACATCACAAAACTCTGGCATAGGCAATGTAGTGTCTGCCGGATGATTCTTCGCCTGGTTTTTAAGTATGTAGTAGCCTGTCAGTCCCGTTACCTGAAGCCTTAATCCATAATTCAACGTTTGGGAAGATCTTAATACCGCTTCCTCGCGACAGTTTTTTTGAGGGTCAAAATATAATGTAGACACTTCTGCATAATCCCCACAAAGAAAGCAGGATAGAAAGCCAATTCCAAAACGACTGATTCCCCGAAACTCTTTTGTCTGACCATGGTCACGCAGATCTCTTTTCAATTCCTGTGAGGTATAATAAGAATTACCGACCTTTAGAAAATAGCGCTGCAGCATTCCCAGAGTCATACCCGTTCCCTGATCATCG
>CAMWLV010000146.1 GCA_947175175.1 uncultured Lachnospiraceae bacterium | reverse complement strand
ATATCGGAGAAAAAGACAAGCAATATTAAAAGTTATTTTTGAACAGTTCCTAAGTAAGCAACCGTGGTATGGCGGCAGGAAAGAGCCTGTTACGAGTGAGAGTTGAACAAGACTAGGAGGAAGGATCTAATGCCCAAAAAGATATATAATATCATGCATAAGGATAGAATTGCTGCAAGGATAGACGAGACCGGCCATTGCAGGATATTTTATGAAAAATTTATGCCTTATAACCTGTTTCTCGAAGAGAGTGAGGATATTGATTCTCTGGTAAACAATATCACGAATTTTAATTATTGGTGTGCTTCCAGAATTCTGACATTAGACAGAAAATATGCAAAGGAAATTCTCAATAGTATCGGTGTGATGCAGGCGGTAACAGACAAGGACAGGGCAAAGATTGCTCTGTCCTATCGATGTATGTCATTGACAGATGTTTTCTGGGTGAAAGCCGAGGATGAGAACATAGATTTTGATGAAGTAAATTTATATGAAAATCATCTTGAAAATACTTTTATTGATATTGCCTTGAGAGGCAGGCAATATTCTGTACAAAACGAATGCCTCGCAAGGGACTTATCGACAGATGGCTGCTATCCCAAAGCATGGCAGAGAACGGAAAAGGGTTTTCGACTGTTGAAAGATGGCGATGAAAATGCTGTTGCGCGTGAACTTGCCGCCAGTCAGATATGCAGGTGCTTTGATGTCTCACAGGTTTTGTATGAGGAGGATTTTTTTGATGGGGAGAGAGTCAGCGTAAGTGATAATATGACCACATTGGATTATGCGATCGTATCTATGGAAGCTTTTGAGATATATGCACAAAATCACAATATGGAGACAGAGCGATATATCTGGGATCTGGATCCGCATAATTACTATATGATGAATATCGTTGATTATCTTGTGGGAAATACAGACAGGCACTGGGGAAACTGGGGTGTTTTGGTGGATAATACAGATAACAGACCAGTGTGCCTGCATAAGCTCATGGATTTTAATCAGGCATTCCACGCGTATGACCAGCTCGATGGGGCAAACTGCCAGACGGTTTTCGGAAAGCATATGACACAGAAAGAGGCAGCAGTGCAGGCAGTGACAAAGATTGGACTGAATCAGGTCAGGGAGATTGACAAAACAATATTTGCGGAGTTACCTCAGTATTACGACATGTTTCTCCAAAGGCTGAATCTCTTGAAAAACATTAAACTTGAGAATGTTATGTAACATAATAGATAGCGGGAGGTATGACATATGGGAGTTTACCTAAATCCGGGAAATGATGGTTTTTGGAGGGCAGTTCGTTCCAAAATCTATGTAGATAAGACTGGTTTGATTGCGTGTACAAATGAGCTGATCAATACAGAGCAACAATGCATGTGTGTCAGCAGACCTCGGCGTTTTGGAAAGTCAATGGCACTGAAAATGCTTGCTGCTTATTATAGCTGTGGATGTGATTCAGCGGATTTATTCAAGGGACTCAAGATTGAGAGTAAGGAATCTTTTCAGGAGAATCTGAACAAGTATGATGTGATATATCTGAATATGCAGCAGTTTTTGATCAGGGCGAAGAATCAGGGTGTGACAGAATATCTGGAGCATGTCGTTATTGCGGATATCCGTAAAGTATATGGAGAGTTGTTTTCGGAGGAGGAAACGATTCTTGCAGCAGTACTGGAGCAGATTCATAGTGAAACAGGCAGGCAGTTTATCTTTCTGATTGATGAGTGGGACTGTGTGATGCGTGAACGGCAGGAATCAGAGGCTTTACAAAAGCAATATCTTGACTTTTTAAGGGATCTCTTAAAGGATCAGCCCTATGTCGCATTTGCCTATATGACAGGTATTCTGCCGGTAAAGAAGTTCGGAGAAAATTCTGCTCTGAATATGTTCTGGGAATATTCAATGACAGACCAGAAAGCGTTAGAAGAATATACTGGTTTTACAGAAGACGAGGTAAAGGTATTATGCAAACGGTTTGATATGGATTTTACTGAGACAAGCAGCTGGTATGATGGATATATGTTTACGGAATTCCAACATGTCTATAATCCAAGATCTGTTGTGGAGGCGATGAGTTGTAAAAGATTTTCAAATTACTGGACTTCCACAGAGGTCTATGATGCATTGAAAATCTACATGGATATGGATTTTGATGGGATGCGTGCAGACATTGTGCAGATGCTTGGCGGTGGACATGTCAAGGTAAATACACGCAGTTTTCGGAATGATATGCGTAATTTCAAGACAAAGGACGATGTGCTGACATTGTTGATTCATCTGGGATATCTTGCTTATGATTCCCAGTCAGGGGAGGCATTTATACCAAACAAGGAAATCATTGAGGAATTTGAAAATGCCATGAGTGTTGGTGGGTGGGCAGAGATTATGCGTGTTGTAAAGGCATCAGAAAGGCTGCTCGAAGATACTTTGTCATGCGATGAAAAAAGTGTTGCTGAGGGACTTGACAAGGCGCATACGGAAGTGTCCTCCATTTTGACATACAATGACGAGAACTCATTGGGCTGTGCGATAGGACTTGCGTATTACAGTGCAAGAAAAGACTATATGTTGATTAGAGAACTTCCGACAGGACATGGATTTGCAGATGTCGTGTTCCTGCCACTTCCGCACACAGGAAAACCAGCGCTTGTCGTAGAGCTGAAATATGGTAAGTCTGCCAATACTGCGATACAACAGATCAAGGATAGACACTACACACAAGCGCTTGAGAACTACACTGGAGTAATATTGCTTGTCGGAATCAATTACGACAAGGATAATGCAGATAAGCATCACAGTTGTTTAATCGAAAAAATTAATAAATAATAACCCACTCTATCATGCGAAAGGAGTTTGTTAGAATGGGTTAGAATTAGGGTAGATTATCTTATTTCAAGTATTCCGTCAACAGTAAAAAAGTATTCAGGACGCCGTCTTTGTGGCTTCTCTCATAGCCGTGTGATGCATATACACCAGCTCCGATCAGCCCATGTTTTACATCATATCCGGCAGTGAGTGCCACGTCTGCATCGGAGCCATAGTGAGGGTAGACATCAACTGCAAAGTCAAGATTCTTGCGTCTGGCAGCCGCGATGAGATTCGAAACGACCTCGTAATTATATGGACCACGGCTATCCTTTGCGCAGATAGAAACCTGATGTTCTGTGCAGGTGAGTCCGTTTCCGATACAGCCCATATCAATAGAAAGTACTTCTGACACATCGGATGGAATCGAAGCCGCTCCGCCATGTCCGACTTCCTCGTATACCGTGATGTAGTGATATACATTTCTGGGAAGGGTTATCTTTTCTTCTTTTACATATTTGGCAAAGCCGAGTAGAATACCGACACTGAGCTTGTCGTCCAAAAAACGGCTTTTGATATATCCGCTTTCTGTAATGGTAGTGCGCGGATCAAAGCAGACAATATCGCCGGGCAGGATACCAAGGGCAAGCGTGTCCTCCTTTGTCCTGACATTTTCGTCGAGCACAACTTCCATAACATCATAAGAGCGAGAAGTCTCATTAAATTTTCCATTTACATGAACTGATGCATCACACAATTGAAAAGTTCCGGTGTAGATCTTGCCATCACGGGTATAGATCTTGCAGTTTTCGGACTCGGCATTGTTGGCATTCATACCGCCTATGGGAGACAGTTTGAGATATCCGTTTGGATTGATGTCACATACCATAGCGCCGAGTGTGTCAATATGGGCTTCCATCATAAGCGCATCATTTTTGCCCTTGCTGCTGCCAATCTCGCAGAGTACACCGCCTTTTACAGTCTGTACAGGTGAATATCCAAGGGAAGTATATTCATTCATTACATACTCTGCTGCCTTTTGGGTAAATCCAGACGGGCTGTCGATTGACAGTATTTTTTTCGTCTCTTCAAGGATGTATTCCAAGTATTTTTTTGTATTGATTTTTTTAGGCATTTCCGTTTGTCCTTTCTTATATTTTGCATGATTTATGATCGTTTCATGCTAAAATTTGCCGCTATCTATAAATATAACATACAACATTTATGCTGGTGAATAGGGCAAGGCAAAAATTTACTGAAAATTTCGTGAAATGAATCATCATACAGATTTTTCCCAAAGTTTAAGCGAGATGTTTTAGTTGTATAAATGGAAGGAATCCTGTATACTATTAGGAAATGGGTTTTCAAGGGATTTCTTAATTTAATATTACAAGAAGTGCGGGCTGTGGTAAGGCACATGTAAAGGGTTTATGATATATTTGATTGGACAAGAAGTGGAGGTTTTATATGGAATTGAAGCGAAATATTTTGCTTTTTGCGTGGGAAAAATATAAAGAAAGGCAGAAAGAATATGATTAAATGCGAGGAATTGGAAGCGATACTGGAAACAATTGACTTAAGAGATGATGCACCGACGGACGAACCTATGCGCCAGTATTATTTTATTAAAAAGGCGAGAGAGATTGTCAATGCGGAAAGTAAAAAATTAGGCAGGCGTCTGACGGCAGATGGGGAAACGTTTGGCTGTCAGATGAATGCTAAGGACAGCGAGAAGCTGATCGGTATTCTGGAAAATATCGGTTTTGAGATGATCGAGGACGAGTCGGCAGACCTTGTGTTCTATAATACCTGTACGGTGCGCGACAACGCAAACCAGCGGGTGTATGGCAGGCTTGGCTTTATACATAACATGAAAAAGAAAAATCCGCACAAGAAAGTTGCACTCTGCGGCTGTATGATGCAGGAGCCATCTGTTATCGAAAAGATACAGAAAAGTTACCGCTTTGTGGATTTGATCTTTGGCACCCACAATATTTACAAATTTGCAGAGCTGATCGTTGCAATGTACAGTTCGGACAGCATGATCATTGACATATGGAAGGACACGGACAAGATCGTGGAAGATTTGCCGGCGGAGCGAAAGTACACGTTCAAATCAGGTGTCAACATTATGTACGGCTGCAATAATTTCTGCAGTTATTGTATTGTTCCCTATGTGCGCGGGCGCGAGAGAAGCCGCAATCCAAAGGATATTATCAGGGAAATCGAGAAGCTTGTGGCAGATGGTGTTGTGGAGATTATGCTCTTAGGGCAGAACGTTAATTCGTATGGAAAAACATTGGACGAGCCAATGTCCTTTGCGCAGTTATTGCAGGAAGTCGAAAAAATCGATGGGTTGGAGCGAATCCGTTTTATGACCTCGCACCCAAAGGATTTATCGGATGACCTGATTCAAGTGATGAAACATTCAAAAAAAATCTGCCGTCACCTGCATCTGCCATTGCAGGCTGGTTCTACAAGAATTTTAGAGGCAATGAATCGGCATTACACTAAGGAACAGTATCTCGCACTTGCACACAAGATCAGGCGGGAGATACCAGATATATCGCTTACAACGGACATTATCGTAGGTTTTCCGGGGGAGACTGCAGCGGACGTGGACGAGACGATCGAAGTCGTGAAGGAAGTGCAGTATGACAATGCCTTTACCTTTATTTATTCAAAGCGCACAGGCACACCGGCAGCAGCAATGCCAAATCCGACAAGTGATGAGGAAATCAAAGAAAATTTTGACAGACTTTTGAAGGTCGTACAGGAGACAGCGCGAAGCCGTGTGGGACGTCTTACAGGCGAGGTGCACAGTGTGCTTGTGGAAGAGGTAAATGAGCACACGGCTTCGCTGTTGACAGGCAGGCTTTCCAACAATACGATCGTGCACTTCCCGGGAGATGCACGCCTGATTGGAAAGCTTGTGAATGTAAAACTTGTGGAATCACATGGATTTTACTATACTGGTGAGATCCATATGCAGGAGCACCGTCTGCGGGATCTGCTGCACAGGACAAAATAAGTTGAATATTGAAAAGTTTATTCTGTGGATGATTTAATAAGGAGCTGTAGGAAAATAAGTGATACAGATTGCGCAGGATATTTCTTCGAGGATGTATGTCAAAAAACGTAGGCGTAGCGGGCTACGGCGAGGCTTTTTGCCAATTGCAAAAGCAATTTGTAATCGGAGAAATAGACAAGTCAAGGTGCATAAGTTATTTCTTTACAGTTCCTTACCTTAAGCAGAATCTCTATTCTCGATCAGTAATTGAATCCATAAATACGGAATTGAATTTTTCAAGCTGGTCATACATGATTCCGTGGCCGCTGTCAGGTAAGGTGATAAGCTTTGAACCACAAATACTTTCGTGTTGAATTTGGGCAAGCTTTTTGGTAACAATAATATCCTTATCGCCATGGATGATATATGTGGGAACATGAACACATTGGAAATCCTTACTGACGTCTTCATCGCGCAGTGCAATGCCACACTTGATCGTTCCAATGCCTGACGCAGACAGAGCGATGTCCTTGAACCAGTCAACGACTGCGTTCGAATGTGGGCATGCAAAAAGCTGTTGGCTAAAGTTTTGACATAGCTCGGGTCTGTCCGTTTCAGCGAGGCTGATCAAATCATTGACTTCCTGTACAGTTTTTCCGTACGGAAAATCGGGGCGCTGTGCAAAGCATGGGGCAGCGGCAGAAAGCAGAATCAGCCTGCACACGCCGAATCCATTGTAGCGACTCATATATCTCAATGCGATTGCCCCTCCCATGGAAAAACCTACCAAAACAAATCGTTCGAGGCAAAGCTGCCGGATTATCTGAAACAGGTCAGCAGCCATTTGATCATACGAATATCCGCAAACGGGCGTATCCGATCTGCCAAATCCCCTTAAATCTACCGCGACAACATGATATCCGCAATTTGCAAGCAAGTTGATCTGATATTCAAAGATCTGATGGGACAGCGGCCATCCATGGACTAGAAAGATCGTCTGTTTTTCCCGTGGATTATAGTTGTAAACAGCAATTTTAGTCCCGTCGTTTGATGTAATATAAAACATATATTTCTCCGTAATCAGTGTTTTGATATTTTATGCAGATAAGATGTTTAAAGTTAATGAAGTGCCAGCTTTTGCATGAACAAAAATTTATTCACAGAAATTCAGTATATTGACGGGGAGAGTATGTAGATTTATTATTATAAAAAAGGAAAGATTTTCTAAAATACTCTAAAGGAGGATTCACAGAATGGAAAGTTTCAGGAAAGCAATGCAGGAGAAAACAGATCGTTCCACTGTTAGATCTGTCTGTATAATGGTGACAATGATCGGAATCAGCCTTTCACTTTATGGTTGTGGGAGGGGAGCCTCCGTAGAAGATACCGTTTCAGAGGAAATTACAGTGCAGGTATCAGAGGAACCAGAGGCAGATCGGGATTATGACAGCGAGGAGAGTAGTATAGAAGAAACTGAGTTCTCGGGGCAGGACAGTACAGGATGGTTAGAAATTCCTCTTTTAGAACAATTGTTTACTTATGAAAAAGTAGAAAATTCATTTGGACAGTATCTTGTTATTACGGGGATCGCAGAGAAATATCAGGATCAGTTTATAAAATATCTTGTTATTACCGGGATATCAGAGAAATACCAGAATCAATACATGATACACATGCTCGAGCATCCGGAATGGATCGATACACAAAGAAAATGTCTGCAATTTCCCCCTGATGTTAATGGAATTCCAGTAAAAGAAATCGGCGCGTTTGCTTTTGCAGATCTGGAGATTGATGGGGTAGAACTATTAGATTCGATCGAAGTGATCGGGGAAGGGGCATTTCGCAATACAGAGATCACAAACCTTGAGCTGCCCGAAAATTTGAATTCAATTGGGGAAAGGGCATTTGAAAACTGTCATCTGGAGCGGATCGAGTTTCCAGAGCAGCTTTCGTTTATAGGTAAGAGGGCATTTGCTGACAATACAGCGTTATGGACAGTGCTGATACATAAAGTAGATCTTGAAATAGGAGAAGAGGCATTTGCTGACTGCAGTGAAGATTTTCTATTGTGTTATGGAGATGACACAGACGGAATGGAAAATCTTGCCGCAAAGTATGCGGAAGAGAATGGACTGGATACGATGGAAATTATATTATCCCAGACACCAATTATCCATTATCCAACAGAACCATATATTCTGCAGCCGCGGATTGACAATTTCTTTTACGGAGATTATGACGATTTGGAGGAAGAACAATGGTGTACTTGGGAACAGGACGAAAATGCCCCGAATTTCGGATATAGTGACTGGCAATGGGCTGGATGTTCTACTTGGTGTGGAGTGATGGATTTTGAGCAGACTGCTGAGGCTTCCTCCGAACTTGCGTCAGCAAACGGAAGATATTCCGCAGAGCATGTATTGGTTCAAAACAGAGATGCAGCGTGGGTGGAGGGAGTTGATGGATATGGTATTAGCGAGAGTATTACTTACCGTCAGAGCTGTACGAATTTAGATCATAATAAATGGGTAACACTCAGACAGGATTGCCGTACACCAGAGTATGATGGTTTTATGCGCTATACGGAGATCTGCATTGTGAACGGATATGCAAAGAATCAGAAGACCTGGGAGGAAAACGGGCGGATCAAGAGGCTGATTATGTATGTGGAGGATAGGCCTTATGCCTGTCTGGAGCTGGCGGATACGATCCTGCCACAGTATTTCACTTTGCCAGAAGGGGATATCCAAGTACTGAGCGGTGGTATGATCGAGGTGCGTTTTGAGATTGCCGAAGTTTATCCGGGAAGTGTGTATGAAGATACCTGTCTGACGGGATTGGTGATGGAGTTTAGTGGGAGACATGCACATTGAGACGAGGGTATTCATAAAAAGATCGTCTTTGGGATGATAATCCTCTTGAAATATTGTCCAAACAGGTATATATTAAGTATGTTTGTTTTATTATCATTTTGTATATACTTATGAGGAGATCATTATGGAAAAGTTAAAACCAAAGTTGTTTTCGGTGATGAAAACTTACACAAAACAACAGTTTGTCAAGGATGTTGTGGCAGGAATTATTGTCGCGATTATTGCACTTCCCTTGTCAATAGCGCTCGCACTTGCATCAGGTGTTGGCCCTGAACAGGGTATTTACACAGCAATCATAGCAGGCTTTCTGATTTCGTTTTTTGGCGGGAGCCGTGTGCAGATTGCGGGGCCGACAGCTGCGTTTGCAACGATTGTTGCAGGAATCGTTGCACAGAAGGGTATGGATGGATTGATTCTTGCAACAATTCTTGCAGGAATAATTCTGGTTATGATGGGATTCTTAAGATTGGGAAATTTGATCAAATATATTCCGTTCACAATCACGACAGGATTCACAGCTGGTATCGCAGTGACGATCGTAATCGGACAGATCAAAGACTTTTTAGGGCTTACATATCCGGAAGGAACTGTCACGATCGAAACGATGGAAAAGATGGAGGCGATTATAAAAAATATGTCGACCATCAACTTGCAGGCTTTGATCGTCGGACTTGTATGCCTTGCCATTTTGATTGCATGGCCATATATCAACAAGACCATTCCAGGTTCACTGATTGCTGTGATCGTGGGAATTCTGATGGTGAAGCTCCTTCACATGAATGTCAATACGATCGGCGACCTGTATGAGATCAGCAATAAACTGCCAGGTCTTCATTTTCCAAGTTTTACGATGGCAGATATCAGCGAAATTCTTCCAGATGCAGTTACGATTGCGATTCTTGCAGCAATTGAGTCCTTGCTGTCCTGTGTCGTTGCCGACAGCATGATCAATTCAAAACACCGTTCCAATATGGAGCTGATCGCACAGGGTATCGGCAATATCGGGTCTGCCTTATTCGGCGGAATCCCTGCAACAGGTGCGATCGCAAGAACTGCTGCCAATATCAAAAACGGTGGGCGTACACCAATTGCAGGTATGGTGCATGCAATCACACTGGTATTGATTCTCGTAGTACTGATGCCCTATGCAGCACTGATTCCAATGCCATGTATTGCAGCAATTCTGTTTATGGTAGCTTACAATATGTGTGGTTGGAGAACGTTTGTCAATCTCTGCAAATCATCGCCGAAGAGTGATATTATCGTACTTGTCACGACCTTTGTGCTGACAGTCGTATTTGATCTTGTTGCCGCAATTGAGGTTGGCATTCTGCTGGCGGCGATTCTCTTTATGAAGCGCATGAGCGATGTCATGGAGGTGGAAGGCTGGAAGTACGTTGACGATGAGGACGACCCAGACAGTATCACACTCAGGGAAGTGCCAGCGCATACACTTGTGTATGAAATTTCGGGTCCAATGTTTTTTGCGGCTGCTGATAAGATATTAAATATTTCAGTAAACGATGATACACAGTTTTTGATTCTCCGCATGAGAAGCGTGAGCGCGATCGACGCGACAGCAATGCATTCGCTTGAGCAGCTTTATGAGAAATATGAGAAAAAGAATATCCAGATTATTCTATCCCATGTCAATGAACAGCCAAGGGCAGTTATGGATAAAGCAGGCTTTACACAGAAAATCGGGACAGATAACTTCTGTGTACATATTGATGAGGCACTTGAGCGGGCGAAAAAGCTTGCAGTCCAGTAAATCAGAGACGCACGTATATTTGCGGACAGGTTTATAGTATGAAAAATATATTTGTGGTTGATGATGATATTGATATCGGAAATATGCTGGAGGAGCTTCTGTCCAAGGAGGGCTATCGTGTTACACGTGCCTATTCCGGGACGGAAGCTCTCCTTGTGTTATCTTCCGTTCACCCTGACCTTGTGCTGCTTGATCTGATGCTGCCGGGATTGGACGGCAAGGAACTGCTTCCAAGGTTAAATGGAATTCCGGTGATTGTCGTTAGTGCAAAAGTGGGCGTGGAGGATAAGGTGGATTTACTGCTTGGCGGTGCGGCGGATTATGTGACCAAACCTTTTGACACGAAAGAACTACTTGCGCGCATCGCCGTACAGCTTCGAAATGCCGCTGCAGCTGGCGCTGGTATGAGATTGGAATATGGGGATATTGTCATAGATACAGGCACACACAGCGTCTATGTGTGTGAACAGGCGGTGCGGCTGACCAAGACGGAGTATGCTATCTTAAAATTGTTGATGCAGAATCCTTCGCAGGTTATCACGAAGACATTGCTGCTTGAAAAAATCAGTGAGGACACGCCAGACTGCATGGAAAGCTCCCTGAGGGTGCATATCAGCAATCTGCGGAAAAAGCTGCGGGATATTGGCGGGAAAGACTATATCGAATCCGTATGGGGAATTGGATTTAAAATGTTTTAATATTAACGATTTCTTTACACTTTCCTTAACAGGTTTCTTAACAAAGTGCAGATAGAATATAGATAACGATTCAGGGCAGAGTTATCGATACACAGAATCGTTAGGAACTGTTCAGAAATTACTTGTGACAAGGACGCCGTATAAATGTCCAGCTG
>CAMWLV010000145.1 GCA_947175175.1 uncultured Lachnospiraceae bacterium | reverse complement strand
AACACGCTGGTTCTAAGACCTGATTTTACACCCTCCATAGCGAGGTGTGCCGCCAAGTATTTCATGGATGAGAACATTCCGCTGCGGTTTTGTTATCTGGGAAATAATTTTATCAATACAAACAATCTGCAGGGAAAATTAAAAGAGACAACACAGATGGGTGCAGAACTTCTTGGCGATGCTTCTCCAGAGGCAGACGCGGAAATGATAGCCATGCTTGTCGAGGCGCTGTTAAATTCTGGATTAAAGGAATTTCAGGTGTCCGTAGGTCAGATTGATTATTTTAAGGGCTTATGTGCCCATGCACAACTTGATGAGGAGACGGAGTTCGCACTGCGCGAATTTATATCCAGCAGAAATGAATTTGGCGCGCAGGAACTTTTATTGGATAAAAAAATACCAGAACAATCCATTCAGGCACTTCTTGGGGTAAACAGCCTGTTCGGTTCCTGTGAGATATTGGACAAGGCGCTGGAAGCAGCGGACAACCCACGCTCTCAGAAGGCAATCGAACGATTAAAACAGGTATATGATCTACTAAAAGTCTATGGTGTAGACCGGTACATATCTTTTGACCTTGCGATGGTCAGCAAGTACAATTATTATACAGGCGTCATTTTCAATGCATATACCTATCAGGCTGGCAGCGCGATCGCGAAGGGAGGCAGATATGACAACCTTTTGGAAAAGTTTGGCAAACCTGCGCCTGCAACTGGATTTGTTGTCATGATCGACGACCTCGTGACAGCACTTACCAGACAAAAAGTCTGTCCTGCGCTCGAAAACAAGAATCTGCTGCTTTTATATGCGAAGGATTTCAGTGGCGCAGTAGCAAGCGCAAGAAAGTATCGGGAACAAGGCTATTCCACAGTGCTGATGAAACTGGAACAGCCAGAGGAGCAGTACACGAAATTTGCCGAGGACAACAATTTTTCGAAAGTAATAATTCTATGAAAAGGGGGAGGTATTTAATATGATTAATCAGACACAAGACATGCGGTACCTTACCTTTGCGCTCGGTAAGGGGCGGCTTGCAGATAAAACTCTGGAGCTTCTTGAAAAAATAGGTATTACCTGTGAGGAGATGAAGGATAAGAAATCTCGAAAACTTATCTTTGTCAATGAAGAGCTAAGGCTCAGATTTTTTCTTGCAAAAGGTCCGGATGTGCCCACTTATGTGGAATATGGTGCGGCGGATATTGGGGTAGTGGGCAGTGATACCATTTTGGAGGAAAACAGACGCGTATATGAGGTACTTGACCTTGGGTTTGGCAAGTGCAGGATGTGTGTATGTGGTCCTGCCTCAGCGAAGGAACTATTGCAGCATCATGAGATGATCCGCGTGGCAAGCAAATATCCCAAGATTGCCAAGGATTATTTTTACAATCAGAAGCACCAAACGGTTGACATTATCAAGCTAAACGGTTCTGTCGAACTGGGACCGATTGTCGGGCTCAGCGATGTCATCGTAGACATTGTTGAGACAGGCTCTACTTTAAAAGAAAACGGACTGGAGGTCTTAGAGGAAATCTGTCCGCTCTCTGCGCGCATGATCGTCAACCAGGTCAGCATGAAGATGGAGGCGGAGAGGATCAAAAAGCTTTTACAGGCACTTAAGGATGAGGTTTGAAAGAGGGTCACTTTCAAACTATTGATTGGTATGTGTGCTGGGGCACGCAAGGGGTATAACTATGAGAATTGTAAGATTAACGAATAATACGAAGCGAAATCTGCTTGAAAATCTATTAAAAAGAAGCACGAACGACTATGGTGAGTATGAAAAGATTGTAGCGGATATCATTGAAAATGTGAAAGAACGCAAGGAAGAAGCAATCTTTGAGTATTCCTTGAAATTTGACAAATGTACCACGACAAAAGAAAACTTTAAAGTTACCAGAGAGGAAATCGATGCGGCATATCAGGAGTTGGATGCTCATTTCATACAAGTGATGCGAGACTCAGCAGCCAATATCCGTACATATCATGAAAAACAAAAAAGAAATAGCTGGTTTGATGCCAAAGAGGACGGTACAATATTAGGCCAGAAGATCACACCGATGCAGAATGTGGGTGTCTATGTTCCCGGTGGAAAAGCTGCTTATCCTTCGACAACGCTTATGAATATTGTTCCTGCTAAAGTTGCAGGTGTTCCCAACATTATCATGACAACGCCTGCTGGTGCTGACGGAAAAGTGAATCCCGCAACACTTGTCGCAGCGGATATTGCAGGTGTAGATGCAATCTATAAAGTTGGCGGCGCACAGGCGATTGCAGCACTCGCATATGGTACAGAAATGATTCCGAAGGTTGACAAGATCGTTGGTCCCGGAAATATCTTTGTGGCGCTTGCAAAACGCGCTGTATACGGACATGTGAGTATCGACTCGATCGCTGGTCCTTCCGAAATCCTTGTGCTTGCCGACGAGAGCGCTACGCCAAGATATGTGGCAGCAGATTTGCTGTCCCAGGCAGAGCATGACGAGCTGGCATCGGCAATCCTGATCACCACGAGCGAAGAGCTTGCAAAGAAAGTATCTGACGAAGTTGATTCCTTTGTCAAGGTACTTGAGCGCAGGGAGATCATACAAAAATCGCTTGACAACTATGGATATATCCTTGTTGCACCAGATATGGAGACGGCCATCGAAGCAGTCAACGAGATTGCTTCTGAGCATCTTGAAATTTTGACAAAAAATCCGTTTGACATCATGACAAGAATCCGGAATGCCGGCGCGATCTTCCTTGGGGAATACTCGTCAGAGCCGCTCGGAGATTACTATGCTGGTCCTAATCACGTACTGCCAACAAATGGTACGGCAAAATTCTTCTCGCCGCTGAATGTTGATGACTATGTGAAGAAATCCAGTGTTATCTCTTATTCTAGGGAGGCGTTAGAAAAGGTTCATGAAGATATTGAGCTTTTTGCCAGGAAAGAGGGGCTCACTGCGCACGCTAATTCAATACGTGTGCGTTTTGAGGACTAAGGAACTGTTAAAGAATTAACCTTTACATCTGACTTGTCTAAATCTTCTTATGCCGCGTCATATGCAAAGTTAATTCTTAACAGTTCCTAAGCAGACTAGAAAGGATTATCATTATGGACAGAATCGCAGAAGTAAAAAGGGTGACCAAAGAGACGGATATCAATCTGAAACTGAATCTGGACGGAGAAGGAAAGTCATCAGTCAACACAGGCATCGGTTTTTTTGATCATATGCTTGAAGGGTTCTCTAAACATGGTTTCTTTGATTTAGAGGTCGAAATCAAGGGTGATCTGGATGTTGACGGACACCATACTGTTGAGGATGCCGGTATTGTGCTGGGAAACGCGATCAGGGAAGCTGTTGGTGACAAAAAGGGGATTAAGCGGTATGGTTATTTTATCCTGCCAATGGATGATGCCTTGGCATTGTGTGCCGTTGACTTGTGTGGTCGCCCATACCTGCAGTTTGACTGCAGTTTTCCAAATGAAATGGTTGGCAGCTTTGACACATCGTTGGTTAAGGAGTTTTTCTATGCAATATCATACAGTGCAGCAATGAATATTCATATCAAGATGCTCAGCGGCGAAAACAGCCATCATATGATTGAAGCTGTATTCA
Organism: uncultured Lachnospiraceae bacterium; assembly: GCA_947175175.1. GTDB lineage: Bacteria > Bacillota > Clostridia > Lachnospirales > Lachnospiraceae > COE1. The sequence continues at coordinate 7,743 of CAMWLV010000145.1, read as the reverse complement.
AAGCATTTGCAAAGGCACTCGACGATGCAGTATCTATGGATGAGCGTATTAAAGACGTGCTGTCAACTAAGGGAAGTTTATAAGCCACAAAGGAATTGTTTGACATAAAAGGGAGGAAGGTGACTGATGAGAAAACAAAAATCAGCCAACAAATTTACACGTAGTATCTGTACACTTCTTTTGATCTGTATGCTCTGCAGTATAGTAGGGTTTCATTCAGAAGCAGCAGCTGTAGAACAAGGAATTGATGTTTCAAAATATCAGGGAGCGATTAACTGGCCGGAATCGGCACAAAGTGGCATCTCGTTTGCTTTTATCAAAGTCGGCAGTACAAAGTCCGGAATCGATCCCTATTTTCAGTACAACATGCTTGGTGCGCAACAAATGGGCATCAAAACAGGTGTGTACATATATTCATATGCAACAAGCGTTGAGGAGGCAGCATTAGAGGCTCAATTTGTCCTAGATGCGATACAGAATCTTCAGGTATCTTATCCTGTTGTTTGGGATGTCGAGGATAATGTCCAAAAATCTCTATCTCCAGAGACATTGTCTCTCATGGCAAATACTTTCTGTGCTATGATTGAGGCAGAGGGCTATTATCCGATGGTCTACTCCAATACAAACTGGTTTAAGAACAAGATTGGACCAGTATTCTATGACAAATGGGTAGCACAATGGGCAGCTGCATGTGAAATCCCTGATGCGTCTATATGGCAGTACTCCTGTAAGGGAAGTATACCAGGAATCAACGGAGATGTGGATATGGACTATGCCTTGAAAGACTATTCCACCAGCATCGTTAACACGGGATGGGTTCCAAGAAAAGGCTATCTATATTTCTATATAAACTATAAAATGCAGCGGGGCTGGCTTGACCTTGGAACTGCAAAATATTATCTTGATCCTGCCGGACGTATGGTTACGGGCTGGCTGCCGCTTGATGATGCAATGTATTATCTGCATCCAGACGGAGTTATGGCTGTGGGATTCACACCAATCGGACCAGGAATGTATTGCTTTGATACAGAAGGCAAAATGCTCACTGGACTTCAAAATCTGAATGGACTGACCTATTATTTTGCGGCAGATGGTGCGATGTATGTCGGACTTTTGGATTTCCCTGATGGAAGGCGATTCTTCTCGACAGATGGACATATGCTCACTGGGCTTAGCATTGTTAATAATAAATATTACTATTTTGATATCAATGGAATCATACAGACTGGATGGCAGACAATCGGTGACCAGACTTTCCTGTTTGCAATTGATGGTACGATGGCATATGGCTGGTTTAATGATGGTTTTTATACGTATTATCTGTCAATGGAAGATGGACACAGAGTGACTGGATGGCAAACAATCGAAGGAAAGACCTATTTCTTTGATGCAAATGGGGTCATGCTGACTGGATGGCAGACGCTTGGTGATCAGACTTTCCTGTTTGCGGCAGATGGTTCGATGGTTTGTGGCTGGTTCAACGACGGTGTATATACCTATTATCTGTCAATGGAAGATGGACATAGAGTAACTGGATGGCAGACAATTGATGGAAGAACCTATTTCTTTGACGGATTAGGACATATGTTGACAGGTGTTGTAAACCTAAATGGACTTTCTTACCTGTTTGCAGCAGATGGTACAATGTATACAGGTTGGTTCAATGATGGTGTGACCGCAAAGTATTATGAATCAGACGGACACATGGTTATTGGACTGGTAACGATCAATGAGAGCATTTATTATTTTGACATCAACGGAAATATGCAGACAGGCATCGTTGAAATTGGTGGTATTCCTTATATTTTTGATATAGATGGAAAAATGCTTCCGCAACAGCTCCCACAATAGAATAGGTATTGCTATCACCCACAGCGAATCTGCGTGTAATAACCAGATTCGCTGTGGGTGATAAAAATAAAAGAACGTTAGTTTTGGAGTATTATTATGAGAAATTTAGCTTTGAGCGATGATATCTTGTTAAAAATTGAAAAACCGGCGCGCTATATCGGAAACGAAGTAAACAGTGTCATGAAAAACAAAAATGATATATCTGTTCGGTTTGCGATGTGTTTTCCTGATGTCTATGAGATTGGCATGTCACACCTTGGTATCCAGATACTATACGATATGTTCAATCGTTTTGAGGATACCTGGTGTGAACGTGTCTACTCGCCATGGCCTGATCTCGATGCGGTCATGCGTGAAAAAAAGATTCCTTTATTTGCATTGGAATCACAGGAACCGATTAAAGACTTTGATTTTCTGGGCATTACCATTCAATATGAGATGTGCTATACAAATATTTTACAGATATTGGACTTGTCACAGATACCATTGCTGGCTGCAGAGCGGACCTGGGAACATCCAATTGTAATCGGAGGCGGTCCCTGCAGCTATAACCCTGAACCGATTGCTGATTTTTTTGATATTTTCTATATTGGAGAAGGGGAGACACAGTATCGTCCCCTTTTGGATTTATATAGAGAATGCAGGGAAAATGGTACGTCAAGAGAAGAATTTCTGGCGAAAGCAGCAACGCTTCCCGGAATGTATGTGCCACGATTTTATGAAGTAAGCTATCATAATAACGGCACAATCAAATCCTTTGCGCCGACGCGTCCAGATATTCCGAAAGCGATCATGAAAGAGATTGTCACAGATGTATCAGATACTTACTATCCCGAAAAGCCAGTTGTACCTTTTATCAAATGTACGCAGGACAGGGTTGTTCTCGAAATCCAGAGGGGCTGTATCCGCGGATGCCGTTTCTGCCAGGCTGGGCAGTTGTACAGACCTGTGCGGGAGCGTGATGTGGAGATGCTTAAGGATTACGCAGTCAAAATGCTCGATAACACGGGATATGATGAAATATCACTGAGTTCTCTGAGTTCCAGTGACTATTCCCATCTCGAAGAGCTTGTAAATTTCCTGATAGACAAATGTCACGAAAAAAAGGTCAATATCTCACTTCCATCACTTCGGATCGATGCCTTTTCGCTCGATGTCATGGAAAAAGTGCAGGATGTCAGGAAAAGCAGCCTTACGTTTGCACCGGAAGCTGGAAGCCAGCGCCTTAGAAATGTTATCAATAAAGGTTTGACAGAAGAAGTCATTTTGAAAGGTGCCACTCTGGCATTTGAAGGCGGCTGGAACAGGGTAAAACTCTATTTCATGCTCGGCCTGCCAACGGAGACAGAAGAGGATATCAGGGGGATTGCCGAACTCTCCAACAAGATTGCTGTCGCTTTTTATGAGACTGTACCAAAGGAAAAAAGAAACGGAAAAGTACAGATTGTTGCCAGCACGTCTTTCTTTATTCCAAAACCTTTTACGCCATTCCAGTGGGCGCCACAGTGTACAAAGGAGCAATTTTTAGAAAAGGCTTACATGACAAGAAAGGCGATTACAGAACAATTGAATCAGAAGAGCATCAAATATAATTGGCATGAGGCTGATGCCAGTGTCATGGAGGGGATTCTTGCCCGTGGCGACAGACGTTTATGCGAACCGATCTTAAAAGCATATCAAAAAGGCTGTATTTTTGACGCGTGGGGAGAGTACTACAAACACGATGTATGGATGGAGACTTTTGCGGAATGCGGCATTGATACAAGCTTTTATACGACACGGGAGCGTAGTCTTGACGAAATCTTTCCATGGGATTTTATCGATTGTGGCGTTTCAAAGGACTTTCTAAAGAGAGAGTGGCAGCGGGCGCTTGACGAACAAGTGACTCCAAACTGCCAGCAGCAGTGCAATGCCTGTGGAGCAGCAAGATTTCAGTGCGGGATTTGTATTGCGAAATAGTAGATCGATTTAAGGTCTATTCAAAATTCCGTTTCATAGTTTGTGTAAACAGTTTGGAGGGAAAATGTGAAACTAAGAGTAAAATTTTCAAAACATGGTGTTCTAAAATTTATCGGTCACTTGGATGTCATGCGTTATTTTCAGAAAGCGATATGCCGCGCAGGCATTGATATTGCTTATTCGACAGGCTTTAGCCCGCATCAGATCATGTCATTCGCAGCCCCGCTTGGCGTAGGTCTTGAGAGCAATGGTGAGTATATGGACATTGAAGTCAACGCTCTGACAAGCTCTAAAGAGTTGACTGATTCGCTCAATGCACAGATGGTCGATGGTATCGAAGTGCTGGAAGTCAAACTTCTACCAGACAATGCTGGCAATGCTATGGCAAGCGTTGCAGCAGCGCGCTATACCATTGCATTCCGGGAAGAATGTCAGCCCAGCTTTTTGACCAAATCAGTTATAGATGACTTTTATAGTCAAAGCAAGATAATCGTTACTAAAAAGACCAAAAAATGTGAATCGACCTTTGATATGAAGCCCTATATTTACATGTGCGATTTTGACGAGGAAAACAACACCATAGATCTGACTGTGGATGCAAGCAGCGCTGGAAATATTAAACCTGCACTTGTTGTCAAAGCTTTATTTGACTATAATAATCAGGTATTCGATGAATTTGGATTATTGATCACGAGAGAAGAGACCTATACCAATGTTGGGACAGCGGAAGATGTCCAGTTAAAACCTCTTGGATTCGTTGGGAGTGATTACTGATGAATGAAATGCGCTATATCATAACAAAATACAAGGATGGAGTGCTGTCATTTGCATTGGACACTAAAGATAGTAAAATGGAATCGGTAGTTTTCACGCATTCCAACGAAAACATAAGTGACGCGAAAATAGGTGATATTTTTGTGGCAAAAGTTAAAAATGTCGCAAAACAGATCAACGCGGCATTTATCGATTATACGCCAAACCAAAAAGGCTATCTGCCTATTAACACAGAATATGTTCCTATCATAACAAACCGCCAGTATGATGGCAGGATACTGCCGGGTGACGAAATCCTTGTGCAGCTGGAGAAAGAGGCTGTGCGGACAAAAGAACCTGTATTCACAGTAAATTTGTCCTTAGCAGGCAAGTATAGCGTAGTCTCCTATGCCAACACTTACAAGGGTGTGTCGAGAAAGTGCACCAAATTGGAGCGGGAACAGCTTCGAACCGCCATTCCACAGGAAATCAACTATGGCGTTGTCATTCGCACAAATGCAGTGTCGCTTTTGCATACATCGGATGCAGATGACACAAAGGGCAAATTGTCATTCCATTTATGCAATACGTCTCGTACTGAAGTTATGGCGAACATTTCACCATCGACTATGTCTTCAGCCAAGACAGAATCCATAGAAGCACTACAGCCAATCAGGGATGAGATTAAATATCTGAACGATAAAATGTCCTCTCTGATTCATGATGGTATTCACAGAACGTGTTATAGCCAAATCTGGAAGGCTGCCCCTTCTTATTTGACAACTATGCGGGATGAGGGAATCATGTATCAACAGATTATTACAGATGATGCGCAGATTTATGGTGAAATAAAGGATTTTGCAGCACTTTATATGCCAGAGCAGATTGCCAATATTTCATTGTATCAAGATGATTCCTATCCGTTGCATAAGCTTTATCGTGTGGAGACACAGCTTGACGAACTACTGGCTAAAAAAGTCTGGCTAAAATCGGGTGCCTATCTGGTTATTGAAAAAACGGAAGCAATGTATGTGATTGATGTCAATTCTGGAAAAAATATCGCCAAAAAGGCAAATACAGAGTATATCTATCAGATTAATATGGAAGCCGCAAATGAAATTATGCGGCAAATCCGTCTCAGAAATCTTACTGGTATGATACTAGTTGATTTTATTAATATGGATGATGTTGAAAAGGATAACGCACTTCTGCAGGAGTTAAGGGTTCTTGCCAAAAAAGATCATATTCTCACAACAATAGTTGACATAACGGCTCTTGGACTTGTGGAGATCACTCGCAAAAAGACAACAAAATCGCTGGCAGAACAGCTTTATCATTAAAAAGCACTTGACTATAGTTGATTGTTTTGAAAGAGGTACACATGAATTACGCGAAAAAGAAATTTATTTTAGTACTGGGCGCATCCCTTGTTATTTTGACTGGATGCGGCGGACAAAAAAAAGAAACCAATCATATAGAAGAACAATCTCCGAATATTTTAGATACGAATACCGTGCTGGTTTCCACTATAGCAGAAGATCTCATTCCAATAACCTCAACACCAGAAATCACAACGGAAGAACCAATCGATACCAGTTTTGATTTCACTGTATGTTTTGCAGGAGATGTCAATCTGGACGAAAATTGGGGTACCACCAAATATATGTCCGCTCAGCCAAATGGTATTTATGATTGTATTTCCGAAGAGTTAGTCAACTTTATGCAGGATGCGGACATCATGTGCTTAAACAATGAATATTCCTACAGTTTACGAGGAAAACCCCTCAATGGAAAAGCCTATACTTTTCGCGCAGATCCTAAACGGGTAGAAGTGCTTTTGCAGTTGGGCGTTGATGCTGTAACATTAGCAAACAATCATGTTTATGATTATGGCAGAGAAGCGATGATTGATACCTTCACGGTTTTGGAAGATGCCGGAATACCTTACTTTGGTGCAGGAGAAAACTTGCAGAGAGCAATGGAGCCCCTATATTTGGAAGTAGATGGAAAGACTATCGCATTGGTAGCTGCTTCCCGTGCGGAAAAATACAAAATGACGCCGCAGGCAACCGAAACGGAACCCGGGATACTTCGCTGTTATGACACGGAATTGTTTTTACAGGAAATCAAAGAGGCAAAGGAACATGCGGATTTCTGCATTGCTTTTGTTCATTGGGGCACTGAATACAGCTACGATCTGGAACAGGTGCAGCTGGATACAGGAAAAGACTATCTGGATGCCGGCGCAGATGCAGTAATCGGCGCTCATTCCCATTGCTTACAGGGCATGGAATATTACGATGGAAAACCGATCATATATAGCCTTGGAAATTACTGGTTCAATGAAAAAACATTGGATACCATGCTTGTGCAGCTTCATTTTACAGGAGATGATGCTGATACACAATTAACTGTCCAAGTCATTCCAGCAGTTCAGTCAGGATATCGGACAACCTATGCAGCTGAATTTGAGGAACAGCGCAGGATTTATGATTTTCTCGAAAGTATTTCTGTCAATGTGGAAATTTCAGATGAAGGAATTGTTACACCGCTAGAAACAACTGTTTACGAACAAGGAGATTCATGAAAAAGAAATTGCCTATTATTATAGTTATAATTGTAATACTGTACACTGTTATATTTGCAGTTACCCTATTGATAACAATGTATCTGCCATCTTCGATTTATGAGAATCCAAATTTGATTATACGAAGTTTCAATAGTGCAAATAAAATAAATTATAGAAAGAATACCCAGGATGGAATAACGACTATAAACTGTGGTAAAATGACAGGTATGGATACCATATGGAAATATATGGTAGACGAAGATATGACCTTACATATGTACTATAATTTTGAGGTGACAAGCGGCAGGGCAAAACTTGTACTAATCACCCCTGATGATGCAATCATTACATTGGCAGAGCAGGATAGTGCTGAATGCAAAGAAGAGTCGGAAAAAGAGTCCAGTATAGTAAATGATTCTGGCACAGAAACATCAACCACAGGATCTATGACAGAGTTAAATCTGGAAAAAGGGGAAAACCGGATAAAGATTGTATGTGAAAAAGGAGCATCATTTTCGCTATCATTCAAAATATCTGAATAATGGAGTATACCAGTTCTTAATGTGGTGGAGAATTTAAAATGAAAAAATTTAATGTATATATATATATCG
>CAMWLV010000144.1 GCA_947175175.1 uncultured Lachnospiraceae bacterium | reverse complement strand
CGTCATATGTGTATAAGTGACAGGTGTATTATGAGAGGGAACAACGAATTGCGCAAATGTTTGGATTTGAGGGCTTTGAGAATGGTGAGGCACGTATGCAGCAGGATGCAGACAATAAGTTGTACAAGGGGTGTTTTGGATATTATATGAAACGTGTGGAAATTTAATTATGTACACTCTATCATTCTATCTAAAATTTTGTTATAATCAGATATGCAGCACAAGAGTCGTTCAGAACTGCTGCAGTTTCTGATACAAAGCACATAAGGGAGAAGATTTATGGAAGAATTACAAAGAGCAATTGAAAATGTTACGTATTTTAGCAAAAAATTTCCCAAGGAAGAATTGGAGTTGATTGGCGCCAACAGAGATGAGGCAATTCCCTATCTGCGGGAGGCGGTAAAGAAGGCGGTCAAGGAGAAAGAGAATCTTGACGAAAACTACAACTTACACTTATATGGAATATTTCTGCTTGCACAGTTTCAGGACAGAGAGTTTTTTCCGACATTGATGGAACTGGCATCTCTTCCAGAGGATACATTGGATTATCTGATTGGAGATGTGATCACGGAAGATCTGGGGAGCATTCTGTACAATACATACAATGGAGAGATCGACCTGCTCAAACAGGCGGTTATGGACAAAAAGGGCAGCGACTTTGCAAGGTCGCAGGTGCTGGATGTGATGGGACAGCTGTACATGGATCAGACATTAGGAAAACAGGAGTTGCAGGATTTTTTGAGGGAGATTGTATATAAGGAGGAGAGTATTGGGGATTATATCTATACAACAATAGCTGAAATGATCTGTCGCTGCCATTTTACAGACATGCTTGCAGAGGTCAGGCGTCTTTATTTGGACGGAATGGTAGATGAATACGCCATCGGAGGGTATGACGATAGTGTAGACTACATGTTTACCTATGGAAAAAAGGAGAGGAGATTCTGTAAGTCGCCAATTGATACGGTGAAAACGCTCCGCGGGTGGGCAATGTTTGAAAAATCTTCCCAGGAGAGTGTCGTTGACGAGGAAGAAGATGATGATGACAGGCTGGACAGGAAATTGGCTGGTATTTTCGATGAATTTGGCGGTGGAGCTGGCAAGACAGAGCAGAGAAAAAGTGTTAAAATCGGCAGAAACGATCCATGCCCATGTGGAAGCGGGAAAAAGTATAAGCAGTGCTGCCTGAAAAAATCACAGCTTTTGGAAGAAGGTGTAGAGAGTAAACAGGAGCAGGAAAAATGGCTGAGCAGCTATCCGGTGATGGATGCGGAACGGGTAGAAGGAAGAGTGTATCTCGAGGATTTATACAGCAGTGAAAGTATTGAACTTGATAAGCTGCTATACCTTGCCCTAAATCACCGAGTCATACCAATCTGGAATAGAGAACCTGAGCAGATAGTCGCAAAAAGAATGAGAAGATACCTGACTGATGCATACAGAAAATTCCTTGAAATCGTCGAGAGAGAGCATATACAGAATTTTTCGGAATATGACAATAAGTACTCGATACACTATCTGTGCGTGGAGTGGTTTAGCGAGCTGATTGATCTTCTGAAGGAGGATGACAGGGAAAATGTTTTAAAAGATGTTCGTGAAACCTGTAAAAAAATGGGGACGGTATAAAAATGGCAAAAAAGAAGGTTTATGCTGTAAAAAAGGGAAAGAAAACTGGACTTTTTCTGACGTGGGAAGCATGCAAGGCAGCAGTTGATGGCTATTCGGGGGTAGAGTACAAAAGTTTTTTTTCCAAGGAAGAAGCTGAGTTGTATCTGGCTGGAGACAAAAATCCTCTGCTGGATCAGGATGCTGAAAATGATGTAAACAACAAAGAAAACCAGATCGTGGCATATGTTGATGGCAGCTTTAACAAGGAACTTGGCAAATATGCGTTTGGCTGTGTCCTCATCAAGCCGGATGGTGAGATCATACGGGAATCTGGCAATGGCGATAATCCAGAGTCATTAGAGCTGCGCAATGTCACTGGGGAAATGCTGGGGGCGATGTACGCTGTCAAATGGTGTGAGGTTAATGGATATTCTGCTGTAATAATCTGTTATGACTATATGGGGATTGAGATGTGGGCGACCGGGGGGTGGAAGGCAAACAAGAGCCTGACGCAGAAGTATGCGGCGTTTATGCAGGAGAGCAGCAGACGGATCCGGATTACTTTTCACAAAATAGCCGCACATACAGGAGACAAATATAACGAGGAGGCGGACAAGCTGGCAAAAGCAGCTCTGGTTGAGGGAAATGGTATTCCCAAGATAAAAAAGGTACAGAGTGAAGGGGAATAAGATAATATGGGGAATGTATTAGAGCTCTTTGACGAGGGAACGCAGAAGTGGTTTCAAAGTGCACTTGGGGAGCCTACTCCGGTACAAAAGGCAGCATGGCCTGGAATTGCGGCGGGTCAGCATGTATTGGTTTCGGCGCCTACAGGAACGGGAAAGACACTTTCTGCATTCCTTGTATTTCTCGATCAGATGAAGCGTCAGGCACAGGAGGGGATGTTAAAAGATGAATTGCAGCTAATCTATGTTTCGCCATTGAAATCCCTGGCGGCAGATATCCGCGAAAATTTGAGACGTCCCTTAGATGGAATTGGAAACGGAATCGGGACGCAGAAGGAAATCACAGTCGGGATACGAACAGGAGACACCTCGCAGAGGGAGCGGCAGCGGATGGTTAAAAAGCCGCCCCATATCCTGATCATCACTCCGGAATCGCTGTATCTGATGCTGACCAGCAAGACGGGTCAGAATGTGCTGGCAACGGCGAGGGCTGTGATCGTGGACGAGCTTCACGCCCTGATCGACACAAAAAGGGGGGCGCATCTGATGCTTTCCCTTGCGCGCCTGGATTACCTGTGTGGACAGCCTTTACAACGGATCGGTCTGTCCGCGACGATTGAACCACTGGAAGGGGCAGCAAAATATCTGGCGCCGGAAGAGGTAATGATCGCGGCACCTCCCATGAAGAAAAAAATCCGTCTGGACGTGTTGGGGCCATACGCGGACTCTGTCAGGAGCAGAAGAAAAGATCCGGTCTGGGAGGAGCTTGGGGCGCTTGTGTTTCAATATTGTCAGGGAAGCCGCAGTGTAATCGCGTTTGTGGAAGGTAGAAGATATGCGGAAAAACTGGCGTATTATGTCAATGCGCTGGGCGGCGAAAGTTTTGCGCGGGTGCATCATGGCAGTCTTTCCAAGGAACAGCGTATAGAGACGGAGGAGGCTCTGCGGGACGGGAAACTGCGTCTATTGTGTGCGACTTCTTCCATGGAGCTTGGAATCGATGTGGGGGAGATTGACCAGGTACTGCAGGTTGGATGTCCACGCACTGTTTCGGGGACAATGCAGCGGCTCGGACGCGCAGGGCATAATCCGGGGCGGACAAGTGTGATGTATTTTTTTCCAAGAACTGCTGCGGAATGTGTGTCCTGCGGTATGACGGCACAGCTTGCGAGGGAGGGCGGCGTGGAGCAGATCAATCCACCATCGGAATGTCTCGACGTGCTCGCACAGCACCTTGTATCCATGGCGGCATTTCGAAGCTATTCATTAGATGAAGTGATGGAAATCCTGCCGCGCGCGTGGAACTTCCGCAGCATTACCAAAGAAGATGTCAAATCGGTACTTGGTATGCTGGCGGGTGATTATGAGCACAAGCTGGATATTCCTGTACGTCCAAGGATTCTGTATGACAGGATTCATGAGCGTGTGGAGGGGGACGGCTACAGCAGAATGCTGGCGGTTTCGGCAGGGGGCACCATTCCTGACAAGGGGCTGTATGGCGTAAGGACAGAGGATGGTGTAAAACTCGGCGAGGTAGATGAAGAGTTTGTCTATGAATCCCAGAAAGGAGACCGTTTTATCCTCGGTGCATTTGCATGGAAGATTACCAATATCAGCAGGGACACAGTGACGGTGGTACAGGCTCCGGTCGAGGGCGCAAGGCTTCCCTTTTGGAAGGGTGAGATCAAGGGGCGTGATAAGCGGACTGGAGAGGCGTTTGGACGTATGTTTCGAGCATTTCAGCAGGCTTATGAGGATGGAAAGTTACCTGAGACACTAAAAAATCTGGGACTGGATGAAACGGCGGTCTCGCTTGCCTCTGGTTATCTGGAACGGCAGATGAAAACGGCTGGTGGGCTTCCCGATGATAGGACAATTCTGGTGGAGCATTTCAGGGATTCGTCGGGAAACAGTCAGTTAATGTTTCACTCGCTGTTTGGAAAACGGATCAACGCACCTTTATCATTGCTTGCAGCACAGGCGGCAAGAGAGCAGCTTGGGATTGAAATCGGCAGTGTGGACGAGGAAGACGGATTTTTGTTGTATTCCTATGGAAATGAAACGCTTCCGAAGGGAATCCTGCAGGGGATTCAACCTGACACTTGTGTCAGAAAATTGGAGATCATGCTTCCGGCGACACCCGTCTTTAATATGGCTTTCCGCTACAACAGCGGTCGTGCACTCATGATGGGGGTGCGGAAAAACAGCCGCCAGCCTCTCTGGCGTCAGCGGCTGAAAAGCGCACAACTGCTTGAACAGGTTGTGCGCGAGAAGGAGCACCCACTGATTCGGGAGACCAGACGGGAATGTATGCAGGAGTTATGGGATGCTGAGGGTGTGAGGGATTTATTGTGTGACATTCGCGCAGGTGTTGTGGAAGTGAGGGAAATCTATACAGAGCTGCCCTCTCCGATGTCGCTTCCGCTGCAGTGGGCACAGGAGGCGGCGGTCATGTATGATTACGCTCCCACGCCGCGCGGTATCCATACGGCGGTGGAAGATGAACTAAAGGAATCATTGAAATTGCAGGAAAAGTTGTTACAGCCGGGCAGTCAGGAGCTTTTGCAATTGCAGGAAGACATTCTGATCAGGGAAAAACTGCCAAAGGATGAGCGGCAGCTGCACGCACTTCTGATGACAGAAGGAGACCTGGCAGCCGGGGAGTTGGATATTCCTGTGGAATGGCTGGAGAGTCTGGCGCAGAGTGGCAGGGTATTGTATCTGGAGCAGGGTTTGTGGATTGCTGCGGAGGAGGCTGACCAGTATGTCATAGCTCTTGGAGAGGCGGAATCTCAACTGCAGAACCCTGTCGGCAGCGTTGACGGACAGTTTTGCAGTGAGGAACAGCTTCACATAGTAAGGCGTATGCTGCGCTATCGCGGCGCTGCTGATGCATGTCAGACAGCGCAGCGTTATGGATGGTCTTTGTTATTGGCAGAGAACATTTTGGAGGAACTGTGCCAGCGCGAGGAAGCGGTCAGACAGGATGACAAATACTATCATGCAGAATTGTACCGACGTGCCAGAATAAGGACACTCAAAAACCGGCGGGAGGAGATACAGACTTGTCCCGCAGAGGCATATGAAGCGCTGATGCTTTCCAGGATGGAGTCGAGTGCACCGGCTGATGAATGTCTGCGGAATCTCCTAAAACGATATGCGGGGACTACACTGCCCGTCTCATATTGGGAAGGGCTCCTGCTTCCGCGGTGGGTGAACAATTATCGCGGAGAAAAGCTGGATGCATATCTTGCTGAGGGCGAATTGTTCTGGCATATGGAGGGCAAAGGAGGAGTGCGCTTTGACTTTCAGGAAGAGATTGACTGGGATGCGGAGCCGATCGAAAGTCCTTTGACCGAAAAGGAACAGCTGTTATATCACACCTTGCAAAGACGCGGAGCCAGCTTTATGCAGTCCCTGAACGGTGTGCTCGGCAGTGAGTCTCCTTATGATACGCTCATGTCACTGCTGGAAAATGGGCTGGTGTATGCGGACAGCTTTGTTCCGGTCCGGCAGTGGATCGATCTGGAAAAAGCTAGAAAAACGACAACAAAGCAGCTTGTCAGTATGCGGGTGAAGGCTTTGCGTGCAGGAAGATGGGACGTGGTGAGACCATTAAAACAACAACTGGGTGAACATGATCTGACAGCAGATTTGGAAAAGTGTTTTGATCGTTGTCTGATTCTATGCAGGGAGACTGCGGCGGCGTGTGGGATTTCCTGGCAGGATGCGTTATCAATCCTGCGGGTATGGGAATACACAGGGCAGGCGCGGCGTGGGTATTTTGTGGAAGGACTGTCTGGGGCACAGTTTATCCGTGGAAAGGATTATGAATCCGTTGTTCGGATGCTTTGCAGCGGACAGCAGCAGTCAAAGAAAAAAATAGTGTGGCTCAATGCGGCAGATCCTGCACAGTGCTGGGGAAAGATTCTGCCGCATAAGGAGGGACGAAATTTTGTGAATGTCCCAGGTACTGCAGTAGCCTGTTATGGCGGAATACCAGTGGCGGTCATGGAGCGGCAAGGGAATACCCTGCGCATGTTTGAGGAGGAGCAGCTGGATGAAAGTCTTGACATGTTTGCACAGGAATATAAAAAAGGCAGGATTTTTCCGGGACTCAAGCGGATCGTAGTTAAAAAATATCCCGATTTCGCCAGGGAAGCGCTGACACGTGCAGGCTTTTTCAGGGAGATGCAGGATTATGTTTTATATCGATGATAAGGAATTGACAGTTTCTTAGTACCATAGTACTATTGAGGATACAGGCGTCATCATATATGCTTATTGGGTGCTATTGAGAGGAAATAGTACAAATAAGCATATATGAGGTAATATTATGAAAAAAAGAACAAAAGAGATTTTGGCGGGCGTGCTTGCGGTGAGTATCCTGCTGAGTACACCGACAGGCATGGATGCCACGGAGGCGGCAGGGCAGAAACGGACAGAAAAAGGACGACCGGCAGCAGTCCAAGCGGATCAGCAGCCAGAGAAACCCAACAGGGAAGCCGAGACAGAAAGCATTTCAGAAAGCCCGTCAGAGACCATATCAGAAGACACATCAGAAATCTGGACAGAAGACATATCTGAGAAAGCATCAGAAACCAAATCAGAAAATTTTTCAGAAGTTATATCAGAGGACATGTCGGAGGACATGTCGGAGGACATGTCAGAAATTAAGTCAGAAACTGAGATAGGACAAATATCCGATCAGTCATCAGAATTAAAGTCAGAATTTATTCCCATGGAAGTCACAGAGATTGAAAGCGATATGGAAGAGGAATGGGTAGAGATACCGGCGATCCGTTTTTCACCTGAAATATCAGATGATTGTGAGCTGGATTACAGAACATATGTTGATTCCGCCGCTGATATCATGATCAAAGTCAGGAAAAAAGAGGCAGAACAGGACATATTCAGGAGTATTAAGGTGAAGAACTGCTCTTTGCATGATAGTGATTTTTATATTGAGCTGTCAAAGGAGGGGCAGGTGCAGCAGTATGGGTACACAGAATGGATAAAGTATCTGGAAAGCTGTAAGGAATGGGTAAATGATAAAGTAGAGGTAAAATTGAGCGACACAGGAAAGAAATACTTTAATTCCATTCAGATGGAGGCACAGGAAGACGAAGCGGGCAAGGGGAAGAAAAAGTATACATTCTGGGCAGAAAATTCTGTCATAAACGCGAGCACAAGAAATGTAGAGGACGGTACGCGGTCTTATACAGCTGGAAGGGATACAGAGAAGCCGATATTAAAGGCGCTCTCTACAGACAGCGAATGCTATGAGCCGACAAAGACCGATACAGAACAGTATTTTGCGGAGGATTTTATATTAAATGGGACTTTTTGCGATGATGGCAGTGGTGTGAGCAGGATTGAATATACTACGGATATACGATCAAAAGAAAATTCTGTGTGGATAGAAGTGGAAAATACACAGGAATCGGCAGATTCTATGATTGATTTTCAGATAGTGCTCTCGGACGGATGCTATCCTGCCATTGCGGTAAGGGCAGCTGACGAGGCTGGAAATGTCAGCGAGGTGAGTTCGTTTGTCAATGATGCAGGCGAATATATCAAGGTTGTGGTGGATGGCACCGTGCCTGTGTTAGCGTTTGATGTGTCCGCCAAGGGACAACCCTACAACGGCGGGAACGACAACTGGACGAACAAGGATGTGCGGATTGCAGTCACACCTGACAAAAAAAGCTGCACTTATGCGGGTATTGAACAGTATGAATATGCCTATGTAAAAATCGGAGAAAATATGGCAGATGTGTCAGAAAAATGGACAGAGCTTTCAGTGCAGGACAAAGCTTTGGCAGAACTTGTGATCACAGAGGACAAAAACGGTTATTATCTTTTCCGGGCAGTTTCAAAGTCAGGTATCGAGACAACAGAGGATGCAAAACTAAGGATTCTCATACAACATCAGGCGGCTGAGATCAAACCAATTCTTGTGAGTGGAGCAGATGAGACAAAATGCAAGAACGGATGGTACAACAAGCAGTCCGGAACGCCAGAGATTCGTTTCGAGTATCCATATTATGACACAGGTGTCATATCCAGGGAATATGATGCACCGATCACCATACATTATCAATTGTCAAAGAGGGATTCCGTACCAGACACGCTGGAGTCAAAAACATCAGAGGAAACAGGCGGTATGGAAAAGAATGCAGTGATCGGTGTCATGAACTGTGAGGATGTGACAGTCAATGCTGACGGCAGGAAAGAATTTGTGGTGACCAAAGATGACCTGAATCAGCATATTGTTGATTTCGAAAGTAATGACGGATTTTACACCCTGAAGTACTGGACGACGGACGCGGCTGGAAATGAGTCAGAAAAGCAAATATTTTATTATAAGATTGACTGCCACGATCCGACAGACCTGACAATGGAATTAGCCGGAAGTGAATTTGAGGTAGGTAAGGAAGCTGCGATAATGTACCAGAGATTTTACAGTGACACAATATCAGGCAGCGCAGAGGCACAGTATGGTATCAGCGGAAAAGGTTCACTGGTGATTGAGCAGGTAAAGAAAATCGGTGAGTGGAAGGACATGGACGGCGACCAAATTGGGAATCAGGACAATATCAGTATTTCTCCAAATACAAGGTGTTTTCTGTATATCAGGGCGCAGGACGCGGCTGGAAATACTGCAGAGGGCTGGACGAATGGCATTGTGGTGGACAATATGGCTCCCAATGAATCAGCATACGGAAATAATAAAGAATTAATGATCGAGGCTACGGGGGCAAATGAGCATGGTTTTTTCAATGATGACATTACAATTGATATCCGTATCAAAGATGCGCCGGAGGACGATAACTGTGCTGCGCTGAAACTGGTGACAAGTTCGATTGGAAGAGATGGGACAGACACCATCGCGGGACAGGAGCTTTTCTCTTTTACAAAGGAATCGCCGACAGAGGATGAAATCATTGCAGCATCTGATTTTCAGGGCACACAGCTGATTGATGCAAAGGCAAACGAAAGTAATGAAGCCTATATTGAAGTCGCCGCGACTGACAGGTCAGGCAATACAAAGACATCGACACAGCTGTTAAAAATCGATGTCACAAAACCAGAGATCGATATCAGTTTTGACAATAATGACGTGGTGAATGGAAATTATTATCATCAGGGAAGAACGGCAACAGTTCATGTACAGGAATTGAATTTTAATCCCGGTGCAGTCAGTGTTCTGGTAACAAAAGATGATCAGACATCAGAGGCAGTGCTGTCTAACTGGACAAGTGATGAGAGTGAGCACTATGCCACATTTGCATTAATGGAGGATGGTGAATACAGTATCACGGCAAACTGTGTTGATCTGGCGGATAATGCATCGGACGAAATACAGTCAGGAACATTTATCATTGACCGTACTGCGCCAGAGTTGACAATTGAGCTGACGGATGGACGGGAGGTACAGACAGCAGGGAAAGAGTATTTCAATACAGGTGTGACAGCAGTGATCACCGTGATAGAACACAATTTCCGTTCAGAAGATTTTATGATAAATATGACACCAGTTTCAGAAAAGGGCATATGGAGTCACGAGGGAGACATTCACACACTGCGGATTCCTTTTGTGGGTGACGATGTGTATCATATAGATGGTGCTTATACAGATATGGCTGGTAATTCTGCAAATATAATAGAAAGAGATTTTACCATAGATACAACTGCACCTGTGATTATCATTGATGGTGTTGACGACGGCTCTGCAAACAGCGGTGCGATTCTTCCTGTGATATCAGTGCTTGATCCAAATATAGAAGCATCTGATATATCGGTATCAGTGATGACAGGAATCGGTGATGTGATAGAAAATTCAATTGAGACAGCATTTATCAATGGCGAAAGCAGTACAGGATACCGTCTGACAATGAATGACATGACAGAGAAACCAGACAATATCTATTATCTTAGCGTGTCGGTCTGTGATCAGGCGGGAAATGATGCAGAGCTCACGTATCGGTTTTCATTAAACAGAACTGGTTCTGTGTATGATCTGACATCGCTTATACATTTGATGGAAAGACAATATAACACATATGATGCTCTGGACGATATCCAGATCGCCGAGATGAATATTGATACAGTCGAGGAATTTGAGCTCTATGTGTCGCGAAATGGTGCGCTCGGATATGAGGCGGAATACACAAGGGAAATGAGCGGATCATCAGATATTGGGTATACATATGTATATAAAATAGATAAGGAGAACTTTGCAAATGAGGGAATATACAGATTGACGCTGTACTCCAGGGATCGGGCAGGAAACGAGGTCAATAATGCAGCGGATATTCATGGAAGTGAGATTACATTTATTATAGACAATACAGCGCCCAAAGTAATAATCGACGGTGTCGAGTCAGGAATGGTGTACGATGCCGAGGGCAAGGAGGTTCATGTTGTTGTGACGGACAATTTTAAGCTGGCTGAGGCAGAGCTTTCGTTGGTAAACAAGGCAAATGAGGTGCTTCAAAGCTGGGATTACATAGAGCTTGTGGGAGAAAATGAGTCGCTGGACATTACGATTCCACAGCACAGTGAGATGGTGTCTCTCCTGTATCGGGTGAAAGACGCTGCAGGAAATGAGATGCAGACTTTTCAGGGAGAGCAGACAGCACTCGTCGACTTCCTTGTCACAACAGATAAATATGTGCAGTTTATCAACAAGCCGTCACAAACCTCCGCAGGGCGCTTTATGCTCTTTATGACAGGAGTGTCAGCTGCGCTTGTGCTGGCAGCGGTACTGCTTAAGAAGAAGCGCAGGAACGAGGGATGTCACTGTTCAGACAGGACTTAGCATTTACTGCTAATTATGGCTTTTACAAGCCACGTGAGAAAACGTATCGCATGTGAGTAAAAATCCATTTGCGAAGCAAATTTTGCATGGATTTTTACCTGTTACTGGAACGGAGTGAACAGTAACCGAGGGATGTTACTGTTCACTCCCCCATTTAAGTAGTGGGAATCAAGCGCCAAAATGCTTGCCCTTTAGCATTTTGTGTGCATAAATGTTGCTGTTCACACCGAAAAAACGTATAAACATGCAAAACACAGTAGGGGAGTGAACAGTAACCGAGGGATAAGAAGAACAAATACATATCAATACTTATA
>CAMWLV010000143.1 GCA_947175175.1 uncultured Lachnospiraceae bacterium | reverse complement strand
CAGATGGGCATTTAGACAAGTCATTGTCATGAGTAATTTATTAACAGTTCCTTAGTACATAAATCAGCAGTTAGGAAACTGTGACCGAAAGGAGTAATAATGGTATTATGGAGTATGTATTGACTACCAGTGCTTTGAGCAAGCACTATAAGCATTTTAAGGCGCTAAACGGTCTCGACATGCATGTCCCTAAAGGGGCAATCTACGGCTTTGTCGGGAAAAACGGCGCCGGAAAAACCACGTTGATCCGGCTGATCTGCGGGCTGCAAAAGCCCACATCGGGCGGATTTGTGCTATACGGGGCGAAGAATACGGAAATTGCATTCCAAAATGCCCAGCGCAGAATCGGGGCGGTCGTGGAGACGCCATCAATCTACCTGAATATGACAGCGGAGGAGAACCTAAAGGAGCAGTATCGTATCATAGGGCTTCCGTCTTTTGAGGGCGTCCCAGAACTTTTGGAACTGGTGGGAATCGGGGATACTGGCAGGAAAAAGGCGAAAAACTTCTCGCTAGGCATGCGCCAGCGGCTTGGAATCGCTATTGCACTCTGCGGAGATCCTGATTTTCTGGTTCTGGATGAACCGATCAACGGTCTTGACCCGCAGGGGATCATTGAGATGCGTGAACTGATTCTCAAATTAAACAGGGAACGGGGCATTACAGTGCTGATTTCCAGCCATATCCTGGATGAGCTCTCACGCCTTGCGACACATTATGGTTTTATTGACAGAGGCCATATCGTGAAGGAAATCAGTGCGGAGGAATTGGAGGCTGCATGCCGGAAATGTGTGCGTGTGGAAGTGTCAAACGTAAAATTCTTTGTGCAGACGGCTGACCATATGCAGCTGGAATACCGCATTCTTTCGGAATCTATGGCAGATATTTATGGGAAGGTGCCTATTACGCAATTAATCCTGGAGCTTGCAAACGAAGGCTGTGAAGTATTGTCCATTCATGAGCGGGATGAGAGTCTCGAGAGCTACTATGTCAGCCTGGTCGGAGGAGGTGACAGCCATGAGTAAGTTGTTGTATGCAAATTTTGTACGCTTAAAACATGATACCTGCTTTTGGGTGATTCTGCTGGGTATGGCTGCAATCGGTGTGATTTTGCCTGTGAATACCTTTAAGAATATGCAGCGTTTTCCGGATTATGTAGTACCTTTGGAAAACTCGTTTACTTCATATATTCCGCTGATCGTGATTTTTGCCGCTGCCTTTTGCAGTCTGTTTATCGGAACAGAATACAGCGATGGGACGATTCGGAATAAAGTGATCATTGGACATAGAAGAGCGGATATTTACCTGTCTAACCTGATTGTCTGCTATGCGGCGGAATGTATTATGTGCTTTGCCTTTATAGCTGCAAACCTTTGTGTCGGAATTCCATTGCTTGGTTTTTTCCAGTGCGGATTAGGTATTATACTGGGTTATACAGGGTGTGCCCTGGTGCTGTGCGCCGCGGTTACAGCACTCTATACATTGATTGCCATGTTAAGCCAGAACAAGGCAGTGGCGGCGGTGATCTGTACTTTAGGAATTGTTTTCATGATTTTTGGCGGTGCGTACCTCAATGCAATGATTACGGCACCGGAGGTCTACGAGGCTTATACCTATATCGATTCTGACGGAAATATTGAGGAGTCAGGGGCGATTCCCAATCCGCATTATATCAGCGGAAACAAGCGCGTCGTCTATGAATTTTTAAATGAATTTTTGCCGGGAAATCAGACAGTACTGCTTTGGGAGGGTACGGCTGTCCATTTATGGCAGATGTCGCTGTATTCTGGTATCATAGCAGTGGCAGTGACTGGGTTTGGTATCTTTGTCTTTTGTGAGGAGGATATTAAATAAGGGGCAGCGCAGGGGGATTGTATGGAACTTTGGCTATTGGTTTTGATCGTTTTTCTTTTGGGCATAGTTATGATGTTATGGCTAAAGATAGTTCTTATGCGGAAGTCAGCAAAGGAGATTTCTACTGCTTTTGCCAACCGGCTTGCCTCGGAAACCAACACATTGATCGATATCTCCAGCCATGACCGCTATATGCGTAGTTTAGCGGCAGATATCAACACACAGCTGCGCGGTCTGCGCAAAGAACGGCTGCGCTATCAGCAGGGAAATGCGGAAATAATGGATTCTGTCACCAATATTTCCCATGACCTGCGCACGCCGCTGACTGCTGTCTGCGGTTATCTCGATCTGCTCAGGCAGACAGACCAGCCGGCAGAGGCCATGCGCTATCTGGATATTATGGAAGAGCGCATTGACGCTTTAAAGCAGCTGACGGAGGAGCTGTTTGGATATTCGGCAGCTGTTTCTACGATCAGTGAGGCTTCATTGGAGGCGGTCGCATTAAACAGTGCATTGGAGGAAAGTATTTCAGCTTATTATGCCGCATTGAAAAAACGTCAGATTATTCCAGAGATCAAGATGCCGGAGACAAAGATTATCCGTCAGCTGAACAGAGGTGCGTTGTCCCGCATTTTTGGAAATATTATCAGCAATGCATTGAAATACAGTGACGGCGATTTAAAGATTACTTTGTCAGAGCAGGGGGAGATTATGTTTGCCAATCATGCGGATGCTCTGGACGAACTTCAGGTCATGCAGCTGTTTGAACGCTATTATACAGTGGAAACTGCTGCGAAATCAACTGGACTGGGACTTTCGATCGCAAAGGAACTGACAGAACAGATGCACGGGATAATTACAGCACAATATGAGGACGGAGTGCTGTGCATTTGTATTCGGTTTTAAAGTGAAATGAGGAACCCATTGACAAGCCAGTGTTCATTTATTCATAAGATTTGCTTTGATTTTTAATGCAAATGTGTTAAAATATTGAAGAGTAAAAACGGGCGGACAGTTTTCTCTGCCCTTTTTTCAGTCTTATGAAATGAAAGAAAATCCAAGGGATTAAAATACAGAAAGATGAGGTTAATATATGGCTGGAATGACACCGATGATGCAGCAGTACGTGGAGACAAAGAAGCAGTATGGTGACTGCATTCTTTTTTACAGACTCGGTGATTTTTATGAGATGTTTTTTGAGGACGCCAGGCTTGTATCAAAGGAGCTGGAACTGACACTGACAGGAAAGGACTGCGGAATGGAGGAGAGGGCACCGATGTGCGGAATCCCGTATCATGCCGTGGACAGTTATCTGAGCAGGCTTGTCTCCAAGGGATACAAAGTTGCCATCTGCGAGCAGGTGGAGGATCCCAAGCTTGCAAAAGGGCTGGTAAAACGGGAAGTTGTCCGCATTGTCACACCTGGCACGAATTTGAGTGTCCAGACACTTGAGGATTCAAAAAACAACTATATCATGTGTATCGCGCAGTTTCCGAACAAAATGGGAATTGCCGTCTCTGATGTGACTACAGGCGACTTCTACATGACGGAAGTCGAGGGACTTACCAAGCTTATGGACGAACTCTACAAATATATGCCGACCGAAATCATATGCAACGATGCGCTGTTAATGAGCGGGATTGATGCAGATGATCTCAAAAACCGTCTTAAAATGGTAATCTATCCGCTGGAGCCCTGGTATTTTGATGAGGACGGCTGCCGGAAATGCCTGATGGAGCATTTTAAAGTAAACACGCTTACGGGACTTGGGCTGGAGGATTTTCCATCTGGTCTGATCGCCTCTGGTGTGTTAATGCAGTATTTGTTGGAGACGCAGAAGACACAGCTTTCGCACATTACGCACATTACCCCCTATCTTGCAAGCCGTTTTATGCTTCTTGACAGCTCCACAAGGCGCAATCTCGAACTGACAGAAACCCTTCGCGAAAAACAGAAGCGCGGTTCCCTTTTGTGGGTGCTGGACAAGACCAAGACGGCAATGGGTGCGAGACAGCTTCGGACGGATATCGAACAGCCGCTGATCAATATGGAGGATATCAACGACAGGCTTGACACGATTGAGCAGCTTAGCAAAAATACAGTGTCAAGAGACGAAATCAGGGAATATCTGAACCCTATATATGATATGGAACGTCTGCTTGGACGTGTAAGTTACAAAACAGCGAATCCGAGGGATCTGATCTCGTTTGCAAATTCCATGGAGATGCTGCCGCATATCAAAACAGTTCTGAAGGACTTCGATGCGAAGCTTTTGCGGGAGATTGACGAGCAGATTGACGGATTGGAAGACTTGTTTGAGCTGGTCAAAAATTCAATCTGTGAGGAGCCGCCGATCCTGATTCGTGAGGGAGGTATCATCAAAGAAGGCTTTGATGCCGATATTGACCATTTGAGAAAAGCAAAGACAGACGGGAAGAACTGGCTTGCGCAGCTCGAGGAGGAGGATAGGGAGCGGACAGGCATCAAGAACCTTAAGATCAAATATAATAAGGTTTTCGGTTATTATTTTGAGGTTACGAATTCTTTTAAAAATCTCGTGCCCGATGATTATGTGAGAAAACAGACGCTTGTCAATGCGGAACGTTACACGACGGCGAGATTAAAGGAGCTTGAGGACACAATCCTCAATGCGGAGGACAAGCTCAATGTGCTGGAATATGATCTGTTCTGCAGGATCCGGGACGATATTGCGACGCAGCTGGAGCGTATCCAAAAGACTGCAAAGGCAGTGGCAAGGCTTGATGTATTTGCATCTCTTTCCGTTGTCGCGGAACAGAATCACTATGTCAGACCGACGCTGAATGACAAGGGAATCATAGATATCAAAGAAGGCAGACACCCTGTTGTGGAAAAGATGATTGACCATGATATGTTTGTGTCAAACGATACGTTTCTGGACAACAATCACCACTGCATTGCTGTAATTACGGGTCCTAATATGGCAGGGAAATCCACTTATATGCGTCAGTCTGCGCTGATTGTCCTGATGGCGCAGCTAGGAAGCTTTGTGCCCGCCAAGAGCGCGGATATCAGTATTGTGGACAGGATTTTCACCAGGGTAGGAGCTTCGGACGATCTGGCGAGCGGACAGAGTACTTTTATGGTGGAGATGAACGAGGTCGCCAATATCCTGCGCAATGCCACGCCAAAAAGCTTGCTGGTGCTTGATGAGATTGGACGCGGTACTTCTACGTTTGACGGATTGAGCATTGCATGGGCTGTTATTGAACATATCAGCAATAAAAAGATACTCGGCGCTAAGACGTTGTTTGCGACACATTATCATGAGCTGACAGAGCTTGAGGGAAAGATGAACAATGTTAACAATTACTGTATTGCTGTCAAGGAAAAAGGCGATGATATTATATTCTTAAGAAAGATTATCAAGGGCGGCGCTGACAGGAGCTACGGTATACAGGTTGCAAAGCTTGCAGGTGTACCGGACATGGTCATCGACCGCGCCAAGGAAATTGCGGAGCAGCTGAGTGACAACGATATTACTGCGAAAGTGCAGAGTATTGCAGTTGACACAAAAGCAGAAAAGAAAAAGCCGAAACACTATGACGATGTGGACTTGGGACAGATGTCATTGTTTGACACGGTCAAGGATGAGGACATTGTAAATGAGCTGAAGGAGATTGACATCTCGAACCTGACGCCGCTTGATGCGCTGAATACATTGTATCGGCTGCAGAATAAACTGAAAAACCGGTGGTAAAAAATGATCTATTTGGAAACGGAACGTTTGATTTTGAGGGATTACCGTGAAGATGATTTTGACGAATATTATCGATTAAAATCAGATCCTAAGACAATGTATTACTTGCAAGATATACAATTATTTACAAAAGAAGAAGCTTATGAAGAGTTCCATGAGATTCTGGATGATATGCCAAAACTGGATCGTAAATTTTATTTCATACATATGGAATTAAAAGATTCACACGAGCAGGTTGGGAGTGTCGGGTACACGGTAATGAACGATACTCCTGTTGGAAAAATTGTTGGCGCAGGGTATTTCATTTATCCAAAGTTCTGGGGAAAAGGATATACAACGGAAGCGTTTCAGCGTGTTTTAGAGTTTGCCTTTTCTGAAAATGATGTATACAGAGTATCTACAGGATGTCTGGCTGAAAATATAGGTTCTGAGAGAGTAATGCAGAAATGCGGCTTGATCAAAGAGGCAGAACACATTGATTATGAATGGCATGATGGAAAAATGAAAACACGACTGGAATATCGGTTGTTAAAAAGGGAGTTCATTCGTTTTGACGAATAAAGATGTAGTTGCAAATACGAACATTTGAGAAAGGAACGAGCAAATATGGCAGAGATTCATGTGCTAGATGATGCTACAATTGACAAGATCGCAGCCGGGGAGGTAGTAGAGCGGCCTGCCAGTGTGGTCAAGGAGCTGGTGGAGAATGCTTTTGACGCAGGGGCGCGTGCTGTCACGGTCGAGATCAAGGACGGCGGGATTGAGTTTATCCGCGTGACAGATGACGGTTCTGGTATCGAGCATGACCAACTGCGCAATGCATTTATGCGTCATGCGACGAGCAAGATCAGCTCTGTTGTTGACTTAATGAGTCTGCACAGCATGGGATTTCGCGGTGAGGCGCTTTCAAGCATAGCGGCAGTGTC
This sequence comes from uncultured Lachnospiraceae bacterium, assembly GCA_947175175.1. GTDB lineage: Bacteria > Bacillota > Clostridia > Lachnospirales > Lachnospiraceae > COE1. Next base: position 5,058 of record CAMWLV010000143.1, on the reverse strand, counting down.
GAAAGTTGAGATTGTCACCAAGACAAAGGCTGACATGACAGGAACGCGCCTTTGCATGGAAGGTGCGAAAGAAACGGCATTTGAAGAAGTTGGTGCACCTGATGGCACGACTTTCATGGTGCGGAATCTGTTCTTCAACACTCCTGTAAGGCGCAAATTCTTGAAAACAGCGATGACAGAGGCAAGCTACATCACGGATTTGCTGGAGCACATGGCATTGTCAAGACCAGAAATATCGTTTAAATATGTGATCAATGGACAGACAAAATTTTACACAAACGGCGATGGGGATATGAAAGCCATTATCTATCGCATTTTTGGCAGGGATATTGCCAACGAAATGATGGCGTTTCATGCTGTTGACGGAGATGTCATACTGGAGGGGTATCTTGGCAGACCAACTTTGAACCGAGCAAACAGAAATTTTGAGAATTATTATGTAAATAAGCGGTATATTAAAAGTAAAATTATTTCGAAGGCAATTGAGGAGGGATACCAGTCCTACATGATGCAGCACAGATATCCGTTCTGTGTCTTACATATTACTGTTCCGACGGAGAATGTGGACGTGAATGTCCACCCGACCAAGATGGAGGTACGTTTTTCCAATCAGAACAGTATCTACAAGCTGATTGCCGAGAATGTAGCAGACTTTTTATCCCGACAGGAGATGATACCAGATGCAACGCTTGGACCAGACAAGAAAATCACGAAAAAGGATAAGAAAACAGAGAAAATAGAGGCACCAGAGCCATTTGAAAAAGAGCGCAAACTTGCAGAAGAGCCAAATACACAGGCTTCGGCGTCATATATTCTAAAAGAGGATACTGGATATAACAGTTCCCACAGCAGCTATGATTATGATGGCATTGCAGACTCAAAGAACAAGACAGGCGAATTTATGTCAAACAATAATATTGCGTATAATCGTGAGGAAAACAAAAAAGACGATAAAAGTGACAGCTTTTTTGTGGATAACAGGGAAAGAAATGTGCTCTCTGAACCTACAGCGGAAACTAGTCAGGCAAAGCAAAACACCATTATAGGAAAAATATTGGGTACACCGCACAAAGAGATCGATACAAAGAATTTTGGAGTAATCAAGTCAAAGGACCAGATTATCGTCGAGAAACCAGAGCAGTTGAACTTCTTTGATGAGAAGATATTGACAAGAGAGGCAAAGCAGGAATACCGGATTGTCGGACAAGTGTTTGACACCTATTGGATTATCGAATATCGCGATAAAATGTTGATGATTGACCAACATGCTGCACATGAAAAGGTGAAGTATGAACAGATATTGAGCAAAGTGGAAAACAATGAGGTCTATACACAGGTATTGACTCCGCCGGTCGTTATTAGCGTTACTCCAAAGGAGGCTGCTCTAATCAACAGTTATGGGCAGTATTTTAGGGAACTTGGCTTTGAAATCGAAGATTTTGGCATGAATGCACTTGCAATCAGGGGAGTTCCCCTTGACTTGTTCAGTTTCAATATTAAGGAACTTTTTGAGGAAGTATTGACTCAAATGGTCAAGAGTCCGGTGCGTGGCGTACCGCAGATCATACGGGAAAAGATTGCGTCAATGGCGTGCAAGGCAGCTGTCAAAGGTAATAATTCGTTGTCTTATGAGGAGGCTGACAAATTGATTGAACAGCTTTTAGAGCTTGATAACCCATATAACTGTCCACATGGAAGACCGACAATTATCTCTATGTCAAAATATGAGATTGAGAAGAAATTTAAACGGATCGTCTGAGACAGTATCATAATGGTTAAAGGGATTTTCTCTAGTTTTAAGTGAAAGACAGGAAAGAGTGGTTAAGAATAATAATGAATAGGAAAAAAACTCCAATCGAGAGGGAATTGAACAACATTGCCCGTAAAGAGGCAAAACTTACAAAACATGCTGAACAGTATCGAGCTGCAGCATGGAGGGAGACGTTAGAGCAGAAAATTCCGTCCAAAGTGTATACAAACCTTCAGTTAACGTTTTGCAAGGCATTTGAACTGATATTTGAAAAGGGGACAGCCCTGATCGAAAAGACTTATTCTAAAAACGAGATGGAAAAGGATTTTCAGGTACACGATTATGCTGTTGATCTGAAAGGTGGAAAGAAAGAGCTCCGCCAATTGAAAGCAGATGTCAACCGCGGAAATTTTGTCAATCTGGCTGTCAGCACAGTGGAAGGTGTCGGATTGGGCGTATTGGGAATCGGGTTTCCTGATATTGCGCTGTTTCTGTCAGTTATCCTCAAAGGTACTTACGAAACAGCTGTTCAGTATGGGTTTTCCTACGATACACCAGCGGAAAGAATGTTTATATTAAAGCTGTTGGAGGCTTCCATGTCAAAAGGGGAGCAGTGGCTTACCTGCAATCAGGCAGTTGACAATTATCTTGCTCCGAATAGTGTTTCGCAGGAAATCAGGTTTCAGGAACAGATCAAACAGACAGCAGATGCTTTTGCAGTAGATATGCTTCTTGCCAAGTTTGTGCAGGGAATTCCCATCGCCGGGATTCTCGGCGGTATCAGCAATCCCGTATATTACAGACGTATTCTGTATTATGTGCAGTTAAAGTATCAAAAGCGTTATCTGCTGCAAAAAGGGCGGGAAAGAATGAAATAGGAGCAGATATGAACAATCCATTAATTATACTGACCGGTCCAACAGCAGCCGGCAAAACAAAACTTTCCATAGAGCTTGCAAAAACCATAAATGGTGAGATTATCTCTGCGGATTCCATGCAAGTATATAAGCATATGAACATCGGTTCCGCTAAGATACGACCAGAAGAAATGCAGGGGGTAAAGCATTATCTGGTTGATATCCTTGAGCCGACAGAAGATTTTAATATTGTACTGTTCCAGAAATACGCGAAGCAGGCAATCACGGAAATATATGAAAAAGGGAAAATCCCGATCATTGTAGGAGGCACAGGATTTTATATCCAGTCAGTACTCTATGATATTGATTTTCAGGAGAGCGATGAGGACACCGCGCTCCGGGCAGAACTGGAACGGCTTGCACGCGACAAAGGTGTGGAGTATCTTCACAATATGTTGAAGGCATGTGATCCCAAAGCTGCGCAGGAAATCCATGCAAACAATGTCAAACGGGTGATACGTGCGATAGAATTTTACCGTCAGACGGGCAGCAAAATCTCGGAGCACAATGAGACAGAACGCGAAAAGAAATCCGCATATAATTCCTTCTATTTTGTTCTCACAGACAAGCGGGAAAGGCTTTATGAAAAGATTGACCAGCGTGTGGATAGTATGATGGAAGCGGGACTTGTCGACGAGGTAAAACAGCTGATGAACATGGGATGCAAAAGGGACTCGACTGCCATGCAGGGACTTGGTTACAAGGAAATCATCTCGTATCTAGCGGGTGAGATCACGCTGGAGGAGGCAGTCTATATCATCAAACGGGATACACGCCATTTCGCAAAGCGGCAGTTGACATGGTTCCGGCGCGAACGGAATGTAATTTGGATCTATAAAGATAAATTTGCATATGATGACGAAAAAATGTTAAACTATATAAATAGTTTCTTGAGGAAAAATCAACCATGAAAAAAGCATATCATATATTTTGGTTTGAGAATGAACTGCTTCCGATGGATTATCGGCTTTAATCATCATGATATCATTTCCTGTGTTGGGGAAGGATTAAATCTAAATGTTTCAACAATTAAAGAAAAAAATACAGGAATTAAGGAACAATTCCTAAGAAAAGGAAATTAGAAATGAAAACACCAAATGAAGGATGCACAACAACGCAAAATATGTACAGAGAGCTCGGAATATCAGACAAGGTATACCATTTCAGCAAAGAAATCCTAGACCATCTAAAACCGCGTTTTGACGAGATTGACCAGAATACAGAGTACAACCAGCTAAAAGTTCTAAAAGCAATGCAGGACAATAAAGTCAGTGAGGCTTGTCTGTTGGGGACGACCGGATATGGTTACAATGACCTTGGCCGGGAAACCTTAGAGGCCGTGTACGCATCAATTTTCCGCACGGAGGATGCGCTTGTCAGACCACAGATTACCTGTGGAACACATGCATTAGCATTAGCACTCATGAGCAATCTTCGCCCTGGATATGAGCTATTCTCTCCGGTAGGAAAACCTTATGACACACTCGAGGAAGTGATTGGAATCCGTCCGTCAAAGGGTTCACTTGCAGAGTATGGCGTTTCTTACAGACAAGTGGATCTGCTCACAGACGGCAGTTTTGACTATGACAATATTCAAAAGGCAATCAACGAAAAGACAAAGCTTGTCACCATACAGCGCTCCAAGGGATACCAGACAAGACCTACGCTTTCTGTGGCAAGGATTGGTGAATTGATCACATTCATCAAGAAAATCAAACCTGATGTCATCTGTATGGTAGATAATTGTTACGGAGAATTCGTGGAACGTATCGAGCCTACAGATGTGGGAGCAGATATGGTCGTTGGCTCTTTGATCAAGAATCCAGGCGGCGGTCTTGCACCGATAGGCGGCTATATCGCGGGAAAAAAGGAGTGCGTTGCAAATGCGGCATACAGGCTTACTTCCCCTGGATTGGGCAAGGAGGTTGGCGCTTCCCTTGGAATTCTCAGGGATTTCTACCATGGGCTTTTTCTTGCCCCAACAGTGACAGCTGGTGCGTTGAAAGGTGCAATTTTTGCGGCAAATATTTATGAAAGACTTGGATTCAAGGTCGTTCCTGACAGCACGGAATCACGGCATGACATTATACAGGCTGTCGAGTTTGGCTCGGCAGAGGGGGTAATTGCTTTCTGTAAGGGAATACAGGCAGCGGCCCCGGTTGACAGCTTTGTGACACCAGAACCATGGGATATGCCCGGATATGACAGTCAGGTCATCATGGCGGCAGGAGCGTTTGTGTCAGGTTCTTCGATCGAGCTCAGTGCAGATGGTCCGATCAAGCCTCCGTATGCTGTATATTTTCAAGGCGGACTAACTTATGAGCACGCACAGTTTGGCATCATGAAAACACTTCAAAGTGTGGTCGATGCAGGAATTGTCCAGATTTAAAA
>CAMWLV010000142.1 GCA_947175175.1 uncultured Lachnospiraceae bacterium | reverse complement strand
TTAAAAAATTACCAATTTTTAAATATGCATATCGGAAAAAGCACGAAATATGCACGAAATATGCACTGAAAATTTGCATAAAGTCATCGCATTCCATTTCTTGATTGGTTCAAACCAATTTCTTTTGTGCAATTCTCAGATTTGCTCATTTATAGTTTATAGTTTAAACTGTTTCACCGACTCGCTCAGCTTTCTTACGATCTCATCCAACATCTGCGCATGGGACGCCATCTGTCCCATCGTGCTGTTGACCTGCTCTGCGGAGGCGTTGACCTCCTCCGTAGCCGCTGCCGATGTCTCCGATACAGAGGCGATGTCCTCCATGCGGTTCACCGCATTGTCACGTGCCATACTCATCTCGGAATTGAGCTGCTCGATTTCCTCCACCGCCAGCATCAGCTCACTGACAGACTCCTCGATATCCTCAAAAAGCTTCTGCGTCTCCTTGATTGACTTCTGCTGGTCATCCTGGATCACACCGCTCTCCTCAAGCTGCCCTTCCACATGTGCTGAATTTCCTGTTATCTCAGCGACGATCTGTTTGATTTCCTCCGTGGAATCTTTCGACTGTTCTGCGAGCTTTCTAATCTCATCTGCTACCACGGAAAAACCTCTTCCGCTCTCACCAGCCCTCGCCGCCTCTATGGAAGCATTGAGCGACAGTAAGTTTGTCTGCGATGTGATATCTGCGATCGCATCGGAGATATAATTAATCTTCTCAATGGATTTGAGCATCTCAGACATTGTGGTGATGGACTCGTCAGAATTGACCTTTGCCCGCTCGGACTTCTTGATCAGCTCATCCAAAATCTTAATTCCCTTCCTGCCAAGTCGTTCTGTCTCCTTGGATTTCTCGCCGATTTTTTCTGTCTTTTCCTTAGAAATGCTCATATTTTCAGCGAGCTTCTCCACCTCAGCGTTTGCCTCTGCGGTGCTTTGTGCCTGCTCCGTCGCACCCTGCGCCACACTTCCGATTGCTTCCGTGACCTGTTCCGCAACCTCTCTCGTGTTCTCTGAAACCTCCATAACCGACTTCGCAATCTCATAGATTTCATCGGAATTGGTACCGACATTGCGGATCAGCACAGATATGCTGTCCATCATGCCATTAAAATTGTGCTCCAATTCCCCAAATTCATCATGTCTCCTGACTTCAAGTTTTGTCGACAGATCGCCATCTGCCATACGTTCTGTAGCCAACTGAAGCTTTTTTAACTCCCTCGCAATGGAAAATGCGATGATCAGTGCAACAATAATCGACAAAACAAGTGCCAATATAAAGCATAATACTGCCGACAAACTGATTGCCCTCATGCTTCCTGCAAGCTCATCTTCGCCGATCAATCCAATCAAATACCAGCCTGTAATAGTGTCCTTGATCAACGTAACACTGTATTTCTCTCCTTTAATGCTGCATGTCAGACTGGCTGACGGGTTTACTTCTGCGGATGCATCCTCAGCAAGCACAGTCTCTGCATACGCGTTTGCCTGTGTAACCAGCTCATTCCATACCGGAATATCAGCGGACGGATTCTGTATGATCCTGTTCCTCTCGTTGTCCACAATGATATTTCCCGCATCATCAGCAAGAAATGTAAATCCTGTCGTCATCAGCTGAATATCATTGATATAGTCCTCCAGCACCTGCACATTGATATCCATTGCCACAACACCGACATGAATATCACTCGCCTTCAGATCCTGTGAGACGGTAAATACGGTTATACCATCATCATTTACATAGGGCGTGGTGAAATTTCCGAATACGGTATGTCTTGCCTTGAGCCCTTCCGCGTCTTTATACCAGTTCTTTTGGGAGTTGTCTATTCCTGTATCTTCCACATACTCACCTGTTTTCTTCCCAGTTTCATCGACATTTAGCTTTGCCTGAATGTATTTTCCGCTGCCTGTTGAATAATATGTTTTTTCCGAATTCGGAATTACCTTCAGTGCACTCAGGAGTGAATCCTCGATTCACTTGATGCGCGCATCGTACTCCTCGTCAACCTTTTTGAAATCATTGCTCCTGCACATCAGGTCGATTGGCAGGCTTAACGTCTTCATATATCGCTGAAAACCTGACACTGCCTCTGTCATCGTCTGCTCACTGGTGAGCTGCATGTTGCTTTCCATAATCGTGATCATTCTGCTGCTGATCATCAGAGTACTGATCGCCAATGCAGCCATAGATACCACGACAATATAACACACCAACTTGACACCAAAACTTGTTTTTTTCATTGACACCTCCATCTAGCTGTATCTTGCCAGCCTTTTTCATCTCGTAAATGATAGACATTTGGAAACTTGGAACTTTTCGGGCTCTTGAAGAATCTCCAACATTTTTCATGACATGCTTTCTGCAATGTTGAATTATTGTTATAGTTCAGCATAGGACTTTGCACTTTTCTGCAAAATCCGTAAGAATACGTAATGGTTGAGATACTTCAAACCATAAAACATGGCTTGATGCGGTAACAGTTCTGCAAAGCTAAACTGTTACGAATTTCCTCTCTATGTTCAAGTTTAGTATATTTGCCTATATATTGCAAGTAAATGAAGGCAATTTCTGTTAATTTCGCATAATTCCCACTACCTTTGCGAACGTCTGGAGTAAACTGATCTACTCTACTCCGCCGCCTCAATGGACTCCACAATGCTCATCTTCGCAATCCACATCAATGGAATGGCTGTCGCAAGCAGACAGGCAGCAATGGACAGAACAGCGGCTTCCATCATCGCAGCTACCGACGGAACGGTCAGTTGAATCGTTCCAGTACCTGACGAGTTCACAAGAAGCGTGCACAGATACCCGGCAACACTTCCAATGACTGCCGCATAGATGCCATAATACGCACCCTCCCACAGAAAGGTCTTGTACAGGCTTTTTGCGCTCATGCCGATTGCCCGCTGTGTGCCGATCTCCGTCACTCTTGTATGGATATTCGTGTAGACCGTGTTCACAATGTTCAAAATACCGATCAAACCAATAAGCAGAATCAGTCCCCATGCAAGCATCTTGATCTGTGCCTCACTCTCCGCAAGCTGTCTGTCCGTATCTTCATAGGACACCCATGTTGTTCCGGCAATACGCGTGCAGAGACTTTCAAGTGTATGGTCAAACATTTCCCTGTCCGCATCCGCATTTAGGATCGGACGAAATTCCGCATAAGTATCTGTCCCTGTCAATTGCGGATACAGCTGGTCACTCACAATCACCTGCACACCAACACAAAAACCATTATTTCCGACACTAAAATAGCCATCGTAGCCGTTTAATGTCATCAACACCTTCATTTTTTTGCCAGCTATTGTAATCGTGCTGCCTTCCTCAATACATGTTGTTCCTGCATCGAGTCCTTCTATATTAACAGGAAGCGGATTTCGTACCACGCAGCCCTCACCCGCCTTCAGAGCATTTAACTGCTCCTCTGTCAACTGACCTTCAAAGCGGTAATCCGCCCAATAATCATTTACTCCGTAGATCTGGAATCGCTCAACAGGATTCTGCGCAAAATCAATATCTGTCTCAATCCCCATGGGGTAATATTGTTCATCCAACTCATAAAGAGTAAACTGCTGTGCCGCCACTGCTGCCACATCGGGATCTGCTTCCATCTGATTTAATTCATCCGATGAAAAACCAACATACTCATTCACTACAGAATAATCCCCCAAATGCTCCGATTCCGCACCCGTGACACTCAAATGCGAGAGATAACCCTGAAGTGTGACAAATACAGTGATGCTCATGACCATGGACAAAATGGTAATGACAGTCCGGCTCTTGTTCCGCCGCATGTTCAACGCTGCATAATACTGCTCAAATCCGCGTATTTTCTTTGCCTTGCGATGATTACGTCTAATTTTCGCATTCCCTGCTCCGCCTGATATGGTTCCGTGCATTGCAGTCACTGGAGAGACTTTCGCCGCAAAATGAGCTGCAGGAGCCGCTGCCAGAAAAGCGAACAGCAATGTGACCAGCGCACCCACAAGAAGGTAGCCCCATTTTCCGCCGCTGTTTACGGCAATCATTTCCTGGAGCTGCGCTGTGTCTGGCGCGAGAAACATCTCCGGCGGCATCTGATTTAACACTGCATCCAGAATCCCTTTTGCCGACAAGAAGCCGCAAAGCATACCAGTTGGAATGCCGCATAGACACAGCAGCAAAATCTCCTCAGCCACGATGCGGTACAACTGCCATCTTTCTGCACCGATTGCGCGGAGCACACCATATTGTCCTATCCGCTGGGTGATTGCGATTTTTAAGATATTGTAGATTACCAGCCCTGCTGCCAACAGTATCAATACGACTACCAGAAAACCCACGAAAATAACAAAAGGAAAACCGTCATCGTTCAGCATCATGCTGCTCTCGTCCGCACTGTAGCGAATCCCCAGCGCATTTAGATATGGTTGATTGTAAAATGTGTCCAACTCATGAAGTTCCAGACTGTCAACAAGGTCATCAATAACCGTCTGAAAGTTCCTCTGATCTACAGTACGGACATCCATATTGTAATAAAAATATTCCTGCGGCAGGAGCTTTTCCGCAGTCCCCTCTCCCGCAAAACCGCGAATATACCCATATGTATATCCCAAATAACTGCTCTGTGTGATACCGACAAGGACAAAATCCGCCTTGTAATCATAGGCATCCATGGCATAATAATGACGCAGCGCTTTGGATAGCGGCAGCGAAACCGTATCCCCGATATCACCGCTAAATCCAAGAAACTGCAGGGCGTCCTCCGGCAATACGACTTCCATCGGCTTCTCGGGCAGCCGCCCTTTCACAATCTTCGTGTAGGCCGGATATGTACTCAGCCCATCGCCCCAGTATTCTTCCAAATTCAATTTCAGCAGATCATTTAAATCTACTGATCCCAGCTGAACAGAACGTCCTGTATAAGATAGCCTTGCGTCCTCCTCCACAATCTGCGCCTGCTCCTCGGTCAGCTGCGCAAATGATACATATCCGCCACCTCCAATGACAATCGCCTGCTGTCTGCGCATCGCATCCAGAACGCCCGCAGACTGTCCGACCGCGGTTGTCATGACTGTGGAAAAAATAATTGCGATCAAAATAAGTACGGATACTACTTTCTGTCCCATGATCTCTTTCCATGCCAACGTGTAATAAGATTTCATCGCACTGCCACCCCTTCCTGCAAAATGCCATCCATGATCACAAATCTCCGCTCCGCCATCTGCGCAATCCGGTTGTCATGAGTGATGACGACCAGTGTCTTTCCCATATTCCGCCAAATCCCTTCCAGCATCTTCATGACTTCCTCACCGCTTTTGCTGTCCAGATTTCCAGTCGGTTCGTCCGCAAAAATGATATCCGGTTTGGCAATCAGTGCACGTGCGATTGCCACCCGCTGCTGCTGCCCGCCGCTTAGCTCGTGCGGCAGATGTGTCAGGCGGTCACTGATACCAAGCATTCCCGCCAACTCCTCCAGATATGCCTTATCCTCCTGCTTTTTGTCCAACAGAAGCGGCATCAGAATATTTTCCCGTGCCGTCAGAACGGGCAGTAAATGAAACTGCTGAAAGATAAATCCGATTCGTCTGCGGCGGAATGCTGATAATTTCCTGTCATTTAATTGATAAATGTCCTGACCGTCATAGGACAATCTTCCCTCTGTCGGAAAGTCCAAACCAGACAACATGTGCAGCAGGGTACTTTTGCCACTGCCAGACGGTCCCATGATTGAAATAAAATCCCCTGCGGCAATCTCCAGATTTGCCCTGTGAAGCGCAATGACCTTGTTTTCACCGCTTCCGTATACTTTGCTCAAATATTCTGCTTTGATCAACATTAAAATCCTCCATTCTTCCTAATTATTTTTTCTCTGGTTCGCATATTTGCAATACGAACTCTTTTTGCTTTTTCATTACCAGAAGAGTGTAATCGACAATTCTCAAAATTTGCTCAAAGCACTGTATAATATTATTGGTATTTTTAGTACCCAATATATTCTATCCTTTTCAACCAAGCTATGTTATACTATCGTCTAAAAGAGTTATCAATCAGTATTTAAGGAGATATCTGCACATGGATCTCATTCAATTAAAAATCGAGAAAGACAATTCTATCGCAAAATACATCAAGATCATCAGGGGCTTTGACAGCTCCCTGTCCATGAGCTCGATTAAGCAAAGCATCGAAAAAAATGATTTTGTGATAGGGTTTGATTTGGAATACTATGATGTGTTGGAAGATCTGAACGGATTTGACAAGAAAAAAGCATTTCGTAGCATGATCGAGGAGTTATCTCAAGCCGGGGCACAGATTTCCATCTATGAGGACGGCGAATTGTCCTCCATAGAACTTCTGGATAACCGGCTTAAAATACTCGACGAGATTCGCCAGGAAGTAGAAATCGATATGGATAGAGAGGCAGAAGATTAGGTGCATAAAAAGAAAGCTGTCACCACAGCGCCGCCCTCTGTCCGGTTCTCTAGCAAAAGCTCCCCGCCATGCTTGACACAGAGCATCTGACTGCTGTACAGTCCCATACCGAAGTGCGCGGAATCCTCATCTTTTTTGCCAAACGGTTTTGGACCATTTTTTAACAGCTCTGCGGGGAATCCCGAACCATCGTCACTTACAGATAAAATCAATCTGCTCCCCTCTGCAGTCTGAGAGATTTGCATAGAAATCTCCAATTTCTCCCTTGCAAACCGCGCCGCGTTTCCAATCAGATTTTCCGCAACAGTCAGGAACAGTCCGTGATCCAGCTCAATATCCGCCGAATCCTGCACCATGACAGATACTTCATACGACGGTGCAAGCAATTTTGCCGTCTCCTGCAGTTCATCACGCAGCAGGACAACATTCACCATTTTTCTGCACACTGGCATCTGCTCTAACCGCTGTATACTGCTCATCGCCTCCACGTACTGTTCGATGCGCAGCGTATATATTTCCAGCCGCTCCAATGCCTGCTCATCCTGACCGCCCTGACGCAGCATTTTTACCGTTCCCTTTAACACCGTGATCGGATTGCGCAGATCGTGGGCAAATGCTGCATTGAGTCTCCTACGCTCCTCCGCCTGCCGCCACAGCTCCTGATTGGTGCGCATCAGCTCCCCGCGCATCGTCTCAAATGCCGCACAGATCTGTCCCAGTTCATCTTCCGAAACCTCAGGAATGGAGAAATCAAGGTCATGCATGCGTATCCGCTCTGTACCACTGTTTAAGACAGCAATCGGTGTACGCAGCTTCAGACGGTAAAACAAAATCCCCGCCAGTCCCAGTCCACTCATGGGAATGATCAAAACAGAAAGTATCTGAATCCTGTTCAATAACTCCCGCGTACTCTCCTGTTCGGGCGTTAACTGCTCCATGCTTGCCACCATACCGTCCGGGGTAATGACAATGCCATATATAGGATATCGGTCAGCGAGCCTTGCGCAAGTATAATAGACTCCATAAGTCAACAGCAGTGCCGCCACCAGACAGAGCACTGACAGCAGAAAAAAGGAACGCCTAAGCCCCATATTTTTTAACCGTTCCATTTATAACCACACCCCCAGACTGTATCGATATAACTATGAAGCGTATGCACGGCAAGTTTTGCCCTGATCTTGCGGATATGTTCCATGATCGTATCGCTGTTTCCTTCCCCGTCAAATCCCCAGATTGTCTCGTAAATACGCTCCCTGTCAAATACCTGCCCCGCATTGAGCGAAAGCAGCTCCACGATGTCAAACTCTCTCTTGGAAAAAGGCACTGGTTCGCCATTTATCGCAACAGTCCGCGCCGCATAATCGACTGCCAGCTCCCCAAAAAAGCGCACTGTTATGCTGCCCTGACGCCGCTGTTCCCGCCGCAAGTGCGCTTCAACCCGCGCTCCCAGTTCATCCAGGTCAAACGGCTTTACAATGTAATCGTCTGCCCCCGCCCGAAAGCCTCTGATCTTGTCCGCCGACTCCACCCGAGCCGTCAGGAAAAGAATGGGACATGTGACATACTCCCTGATTTCCTGGCAGACTGTAAGCCCGTCCATTTCTGGCATATTGATATCAAGCAAAATCAAATCTGGACAAGCAGTCACTTTTTGCAGCGCCTCCTGACCACTGTAGGCAGTCAGTACATCATACTGTACCGCAAAATAGCCCTTCATCATGTCCACAATGCCCTTTTCATCGTCTATAATTAATAATTTCTGCCTCATGTATGTTCTCTCCATATTCAATCAGATTTATTTTATCATACCACATAAATCTCAAGAAATTCTCAAATCAATACAATATTATCCATACTTAGTGATAAAATATTGTTGCTATTTCAAACGGAATATTGTATTATTAAAAGTGCATAGTGCATCATTTTCTTTCTAACCCAATAAACAAATGTGTATTTTTAACAAAAAGGAGTAAAAATATGAATTCATCAGAGAATTATTCCAATGTCAACAGCCAGGAAGACCCCACGCAAATGCTAACAATTTTTTCCGAGACATGCCGCAAGGTATTCGAAAACACCTCAATCAAAGAATGTCTTTCTTATCTGGACTCTCTTGCCCAGATGAAACAGACCTTTTTTTCTCACGACGTCTTTTCTTATGGAATAAACATCTACAGCGAATACATGGACAATCTGTACGATCTGGCTGGATGCTGTTCCTACTACTTCAAGACTGACTTTTTGGAAAAATATGTGCCAAATGAGACTGAGCACTATCAACTGACGCGTCAACTTTTGGAGGAACACTATCAAAAGGACATGACAAAATGGCTGGAAGCCGATCTGACAGCCAGAGTTGGCTACACACCCTCATCAGAAGAAATCGATTACCTCTCAAAACAGGCACGGACATTTCTTATGGAATATGGAAATGCAGACAAAGCGCAATTTTTCCTGTATCGTGCAGTACTGCTTTCCCTAAAACGTTGTCAGACATCCGATGCTGTAAAAGCGCTCGAAGAGAATGAAAAACTGTTAGACACCCTTGTAGAACTGGCGAGCACCTATCAGCTTTCCTCCAATGATGCCCAAGCCCTGGTAATGTTGGAATACGCACAAATGCTCTCCGACAAAGAGTTTGCTGCACAAAATATTAGGACGGCAAAGCCGAACGATGCTGCACCGGATGCCTGGGCTGACAATATCAAGGCCAGGATACCAGAAGCACACTGCGAACTTCGATGCTTGATTCTCCGCAAAAAAGGCCATGTACAAGTAGAACTATCCCGCAAAGAAAATGGACCGACACGCGAGGCAATTCTCTCCAGCTATCAGGCAGCACTTGATTTCTCGGAGGCCGCTTTTGGCAGTGAGAGCTCACAGGCTGAGGATGTCAGGCGCGATATTGCCCTGTATCGCGCTGGTGAAGGAGAACTTGAGGAAGTCAATGTCCTGCTGTCTCAGCTAAAAACTGCGGAGCAGGCCGAAGATTTGGATTCTATGGAATCCCTACATGGGCTGATCTCTGATATTTATGAGGAAGCTGGTGATTTTGACCACGCCATTATCCATTTTCAGAAAAAAGTACAGATCCTGGCAAATATGTACGGCGATGACAGCGATGTGGCAGCCGATTACTACTGTATGCTGGGAGAGCTGTACGAGCGGGCGGGAAGATATTCCGAGGCCGGCGATTTCCATCAGCACTCGTTGACAAACTACCGCGCATACCTTTTGCGGACACAGGAGGAGGACGCAGACGATCCGGAAAATACGCTGTCAAATTACGAGGAGTGCCTCTACAATACAGGGCGTATGTATCGGGAAGCCGGTGAGTACGAGAAAGCGATCTCACATCTGAAAGAAGCTTTAGAAATCTTCGATTCCCGCAGCAATTATTCCGGTGTCGAGCGTGCCAACTATATGAATGCACTGGCACAGACCTACGAAAAGATCTCCTTTACAGACGAGGCGCTCCACTATTATCTGTGGGCATGGGATACCTATCATACAGTGGCTGAGTTCAACAAAATCCGCGAGAGAAATGCGGCATTATTCGAATCAGAGACAAAAGAATGTGAGGCCAATGAGGAGCAAGTTCGACTTCACCTGACAGAAATTGGCCATGGTCAGGTTCTCCAGCCATTTGAGCAGATTGACTATCCCTCCTTGAATAAAGAGGAACGAAATTACTTCCTAGAACGACTCAGTCAGTTGATACGCAGACGACTGGAACCGAAAACCCTTAGGGAAAAATGGGCATTTCTGTGGAAGGTATACCATGTACTCTGTCTGAAATGGCGACAGCAAACGGAAATAGAAATTCCGGCCCCCATTGAAGATGCCCTTGACATATTACAGCATTATCTGAACAAAGAGGTGCGAGAAGAAGAACTTGCCAACTTTAGCGAGCGGTTTGCCACATATCTCTCAGAGCTGGAACAATCATACAGAGGCACTGATACTGACATCGATGACGATGATTATGTTGATGATAACGATGAAGATGAAGATGACGACAATTATGATTATGATGACGATGATTATGATGACAATGACGACACCCCTACAGACGATGACGACAGAATCTACCTTCCATTTTACTATGCATTGGCAAATTTCTTCCGTTCCATTGCAAAATCTGAGGTGGACTTCCATCCCTTACAAAATCTGATCTGTGGTCATCTTCCTGCATATGCCAATTTTTTTACCTCTGCCTACTGCAAAGAAAATGAATATACAGATTACGAACTGCAGCTTCGATATCGACAGGTCATCTCCTCCCCGGTTTTTGCCGAATGGATTGCTACGATCCAAAAACAATTGCTATAGTTCTTTCCAGACAGCATGTGCATAAACGCCATGCTGTCTGTATTGCAGATAAAATACCTGCTCGAATCTCTCCGCGTATGATAATTTGACTGCATAATTCGTTTTCAGGCACAGACAATATTCCTCCATATTGGTTTCCGCGTCCAGATAAACATGAATTGACTGCCATTCTGCCGCGGCATCTATCCGCTTTAGCCCCTCCATTGTAAGGTAAATGTCAAGACACTACCCTTTTTTGTTATGATCTACAAGCAACCCACTCTCCGACACATTATCCATCAAACTCATGCTGCCCAGCAGACAGATCTGCTGGAAGACAAAGCCGCAGTTCATCAAAAAAACACCCAGACAAGATACTTTGATATCTTAATCTGAGTGTCATATTTTACTTTTTATTGGCGGCTCCTCTGTCAGTCAGAGCCGCCTATGCCCTCTCAGAAACGATATGTTCCTTAATAAGTCCGGACATATTTTGTGTCATACACTGGACACCCCGCCATTTAACAGGTAGTGCTTATACACTTTCACAAACTCGCTGTATTTTTTCTTTGCCACATATACTTTATCGCCGTTTGTAAGTGTAATACTGTCTTTGCCATATTCTGTGATATACGCCATATTCACGATGTATGCCCGATGAGACCGGTAAAAACCTTCACCGAGTCGTCCCATAAGCTCCTCCATCGTCGCGTAGATCTCTATGCGCTCCTGTGTCCCCAAAGTGTGTATTTCCACTTTTTTTGCCCTGCTCTCAATGTATAGAATATCAGACTGATCGAGCATGAGCTTCTTTGTCTTGAGAAACAATCCCGTCTTACCGACAGCCATATCCAAAATCCATCACCCCCTCATA
>CAMWLV010000141.1 GCA_947175175.1 uncultured Lachnospiraceae bacterium | reverse complement strand
GGGTGAACATATTTACTTTTTATGGTTAGGGCGGCGGACATCGGAAATTGAGTCGGACCATGGTAACAGCTGCATCAGTTCTTCTTTCTTAGGAACCACTGGATTGATAATGCCTGACACCGAATTTCCAGAGCAATATTGCCGGAATAAGGAACCAGCATGCAGCCAGCGGCAGGAACATATAGAGTATAGAAGAACGCCGGTCAAGAATATATAAAATTGGGTAATACTGTATCAATGCATATGGAATGATAAAGGTAGTAAAGAGCAGAATCTTTTTCCCATAAATTCCAATCGGATATTTCCCGAATTCCCGTGCCCCGTCTGTGAACACATTCATAAACTCAAGTCCGTCCAAAGTGAAAAAACATAGTGCGGCATAAATTAAAAACAGTGCTGAAAAAACAGCAGTACCGCCAATCAACATAAAGACGATCGTACATATCTTAGGAAAATTCCAAACAGCATCACTTTTCATAATACCATATGCAAACATTATAACAGCCTGTATGATTCGTCCAATTCTGGTCAATTCAAATTTGCTGCCAAGCACCTGTACAATTTCGTTCTGTGGACGCACCAGTATCCTGTCAAATTCACCGCTTCTGACCATTCCTGAAAAGGTGTCGAATCCCCTTGCGGTCATCTCTGCAAGAGCAAATTCCAACAAAATAATAGCGTAACACAGCAGCACTTCGCTGTAAGTAAATCCCTCGACCTTCGAGAATCTCTGAAACATAAAAAAGATTCCCAGAAATACATTAAACGAGACAAGAAACTGCCCGATGGAAGTGAGTAAAAAAGAAGTTTTGTACTGCATCATGCACTGGATAGTAACCGAGATATAGTGCAGGTAGAGTTTTGTTGTTTTCATAGCAATCTGTCAGCCTCCTTGTATCGTTATTCTTTTTTCCGCCAGACTGCACAGCAGATTACCGGCGGCAACAATGACAACCAGCCAGAAAACCTGAAGTATGATGGCGTTTTTCATTTCAGCAGTGCTCATACTTGCACTGTAGATGCGCAGTGCCACATTCTGCATGGAGGCAAAAGGCAGCAGTTCCATGACTTTCTGTACTTTTTCCGGGAAAAATGGCAGTGGTATCACCGCTCCGGCAAAAAACTCTACAGAGGAGGTAAATACGATACGAAGTCCCTGCGGTGATATCGTAAAAAAAGTCAATACATAGATCAACAGACAAAACGCTACAGTGACAACAAGTCCTAAAATTAATGTCAGCACAAAAAGAAGAAAATGCATTGGGCTTGCAGGTGCATCTATACCATAGGGGTGCGGGATCAATGCGGCGGCAATCAGGATTGGAAAACACCGAAGCACTGCTCTTGACAGGCGTGTCGCAACGCTTCTGGAAAACCACATATTGTATATGCTGATCGGCCGGCACAACTCATAGGCGATATTTCCGTTGAGAATGGAGTCAAAGATATCGTTCTCCATCATCCATGTGGCAAAGAAGGCAAGGAATGCTTGTTGTAACCAGAGATAGGACGCTGTGGCAGAGAGACTCATCGGAAAGGCTGCAGCGTCGGTCTGATAAAATGCGTGAAAAATCATGATTTCCATAAAGCCCCACACAAACTGAGTGACAATTCCTGCAAGTGCAGCGGAACGATACTGTAAACCCATCACAAAGCGCAGTCGAAAGAAGGACAAATATTTTTTCATACAAATCCCTCCTTCAAATCTGATAGGATCGGTATAGCTCAGCAATCGTCTCGTCAATGCTGTCGTTTTCCGTCCTGATGTCGTCGAGAGAGCCATCCATTAAAATCTGCCCCTTGCCAATCAGCAGGATTCTTTGTGTCAGTGATTCGATATCCTGCATATCGTGTGTTGTGAGAATCACTGTCGTCTTGTGGGTCTGATTTTGTTTCAGGATAAAGTCGCGGACGGCAAGCTTGGAAACTGCATCCAGTCCTATAGTAGGCTCGTCCAGAAATAAAATGCGCGGCTGATGCAGCAGGGAAGCAGCAATCTCACATCGCATTCGTTGACCGAGCGATAACTGTCTTGCCGGCGAGCGCAGCAGTTCAGCCAGATTTAACAGTTCAGTGAGTTCGTCGAGACTATGTTTGTACTGGGAATCGGAGATCAAGTAGATATCCTTCAGCAATTCAAAGGAATCGATGACTGGAACATCCCACCAGAGCTGTGAGCGCTGGCCAAACACAACGCCAATCTCACGCACGTGGTCAATTCTGTTTTTGAAAGGCACGCGCCCATCGACAAGAACTGTTCCACTGTCTGGTGTCAATATTCCGCTTAGAATTTTGATCGTGGAGCTCTTTCCGGCTCCGTTTGGACCGATGTAGCCCACCATCTCGCCGTCGTGAATTGTGAAGCTGACATCGTTCAGAGCATGAATCACCTCATACTCCCGGTGAAAAAGTGCTTTGCAGGCCTCACCAAAACCCGCGTTTCGTTTTGCAATCTTGTACGATTTGCATACATGTTCCATCGTAATCATTTTGCTTCCTCCTGATAGTTATACGTTAGGTATCTTTCCAAGTAGGCAGTGTGAAATCAAAATTTCATCATCTTGATTTGAGTGCCCGCCAAAGCGGGCGAATGGGAGTTAGAATGAAAAATCAGAGATTTTTTATTCACAAATTTGTAAGTGCATTCAAAATATGGGACTTAATGCAATGATAACATATCCCTGGATTGGGGGTAGGTTTTGAATTATAGCACACGACAGATGCGATTACAATAAAAAAAATCTACAAAATTATGTCTGGTAATTTGCACATGATTACTAAAGAACTATAAATGAGCAGATTTAAAAAAATTACCAATTTTTAAATATGCATATTGGGAAAAGCACGAAATATGCACGAAATATGCACTGAAAATTTGCATAAAGTCATCGCATTCCATTTCTTGATTGGTTCAAACCAATTTCTTTTGTGCAATTCTCAGATTTGCTCATTTATAGTAAAGAACTGTTTTTGATGACAGGGAGGAGTTAACAATCACCAAATGACAGCTTATTACATAAAATAAAGAGAAAGTAACAGTTTCGCGCAGGTCTGCATATCAGTAGCTGTGATGTAATACTGGAATGTTACAGAAAATATAATTGGAGGTTTGTGTCATTATGGCAGATATCACCCCGGGAATGATTTTTACAGATACATTGAGAAACGGGAAGCCGGATGCGCTGGCATGGATTCGGGGAAACGCGCAGAATCCACAGCTGAGCGGCATCGTTAAATTTTATTCAACGCCTTACACTGGTGTGCTGGTGGAGGCGGAAATCTTTGGTCTTCCCAATATTGCGACACAGTTTTCATCGGATTTTTATGCAATGCATATACATGAAAAAGGCGACTGTACACTGCCCTTTGACAAGGTAGGAGATCATTACAACCCGACGAACGAACCGCATCCAGACCATGCGGGAGACATGATACCGCTTATGGGAAATCAGGGATATGCATGGCTTGCTTTTTATGATAAACGGTTTACGATACCCGAAATCATGGGAAGAAGTGTCATCATCCACAAGATGCCGGACGATTTTAAAACTCAGCCTTCAGGAGATGCCGGAGATAAGATTGGATGCGGTGTGATACGATAAGAGAGATGAAATGTAGTTTTTGTAAGGCAGATGAATATGATGGTTCGCTCAATTTGCCTATAAACAACATAGGCAAGTATAGCAAACCATCATGAAAATTCGTCTGCCTTGAAACATTGTAAAAATTCCTTGATGGTTTTCGAAGGAAAGAGTACAATTGCAGATATAGAGGGAATCATAGAGAGGAGAAAGAAATGACAGCAGAGCAATATGCAAAGGAAGTTGGTAAACTGCTAAAGTGCCGCGCATCAAAGAAAAAAGAGATCAAGAGCCAGCTTGTGACGGAGATCAACAGCGCCGTTGCCAAGGGAGCAGATTTGGAGGACGTGTTAAATCACATGGGAATTCCATGGGATTATGCCAACCGGTACAATGATTATTTTGATAAGGCGGAGCGGAAGGCGGCAAAGCACGAGCGGGCACTGAAAACATGGGGAATTGTCCTGGTCATGACCGCGGTCCTGCTTGCAGTCGTGTACCGGAATCTGCCGAAGTGGAGTGACATCAGTGAGAGCACTGTTTTCAGCGAGGACAGGGTGAAGGCAGAGGCGGAGGAAATCATAAGGCTTTACAGTGACAACGATTTTAAGGCAGTTACCGCGCGCATGAATGATGACATGAAGCAGGTGTTGAATGCGGCGACACTCCAGTACACAAAATCCCAGATAAAGGAGGATTTTGGCGAGCTTCTTGCATTCGGAAACATGTATGCTTCGGAGGCAAAACAGAACGACAGGTTCTATGCGATGGTTCAGGTCAGCGTATCGTACACCAACGTGAGCGTGAATTATACGCTAACCTTTGATGCGGATATGAAACTTGCGGGATTTTATGTAAAATAGTGTGAAGTTATAATTTTACCATCCTGATTTGAGTGCCCGCTGAAGCGGGCGAATGGGAATTAGCGGGAACAATTTGCCGCAGACAGTGCTGATTTTAATGGTAGGGGAAAGAAAATGAGGAAAAAACAGAAAGAATACATTAGAGAATTGTATAGGCAGATTCAGGAGGCAGAGCAACAGATGCGGGACAAGCCGATGCCAAAGCTCACGAAGAAAGACTTTTTCCTGTTTCACGAGACCGGGAACAGGCTTGTGTATGAGAAGGCATATTTTGGGAGACGGAAGTATCTGACCGTCTATGCTATACTGGCATTGTGGAGTGAGGAGCTCTCGAGGAAGAAGATCATTGATGAGAAAATTGAGGCTCCGGTAGTGGAAGCTTATGTGAAACGTCTGGAAGAGATCATGGTCAGTATCTGTTGTGAGGAGCAGTTCTGGGCGCTGCCGGCGCATGTGGATTTCGATCAGATTGATCTGCCTAAGACAGCATATACGGTTGACTTGTTTGCGGCAGAGACCGCGCAGGCATTGTCGGAGGTGGCATTGCGTTTATATGACAAGCTATCATGTGAAACCGTGACATGTGTGGCGCGTGAGGTGATCGAGCGGGTGCTGCAGCCGTTTGCATCATCATCGTTTCCCTACAGCTGGTGGGAGACAGACCGCTGTAACTGGTCCGCGGTCTGTGCAGGTTCTATTGGTATGACAGCGATCGAGATGGATGCGCTGAACAGAAAGATCATGAAGGAGTATATGCCAGACAACTGTGGGAAGGACACACCAATTCATCTTGATGTCTTGCTGTACCGTGACTGTTTTAGGCGGCTGCCGTCTGACTGGAAGAAGGAGTGTATGAGACGTGTCCGCGATGCACTCGGGTGTTATCTTGACGGAATGGAGGCTGACGGGGCGTGCACGGAGGGCTTGGGCTACTACAATTACGGCATGTCCTTCTATGCAGCTTTTGCGGAGGAATATGGTGCGGATGGGTGTCCTGGGCAGGAGCCAGAGCGGTTGATGTACAGGGAAAAGTGTGAGCAGATTGCTCTGTTCCAGCAGAAATGCTATTTTGGAAGTCGTTCTGGAGGCGGCATCAGTGTCAGTTTTTCTGACGGCAGTAAGCATGAGTCCTTTCTCCCGGGGCTGACTGCGTATTTAAAACATTGCTATCCACAGGTTCAGACACCGGATTACACACTTGCACGTCCGTTTGGCGAGGACGCATGTTATCGCTATCTCACGAACGAGCGGAATATCCGATGGCTTATGCGATATGCCGCCAGTGATGAGGATATGGATTCCACGCATCAATGTGTGGATCGGCTGACTACATATCTGCTTCCTGCGGCGCAGTGGCTGATCTGTCAAGACGAAGACGGGAATGGATTTGCTGCAAAGGGCGGCAATAACAGCGAAAATCATAATCACAACGATATTGGACATTTTCTGTGTGTTTTTCAGGGGGAGATGCTGCTCACTGATCTAGGAGCAGGAGAGTATACTAAGGATTATTTTAGTGACAGGCGGTATGAGATATTGTGCAATCGTTCCATGGGGCATTCTGTTCCGATAATCAATGGCGGGGAACAATGTGCAGGGGCTGAGTACAGTGCAGACAGATTTGTGTGGGATGAGGTGACGCACACGCTGACGATATCCTTTGCAGGGGCATATCCGAAAGGCAGCATAGAGGAGCTAGTGCGCCAGATAAAGCTGTGTGATAGGAACGCTATTAATATAGAAGGAACACAGTTAACGCAAAAAATGCAGATTGAACTGCAGGATTTCTTTGCTGCCAATGAAAATACGAAATCAATCACAGAAAATATAGTCACGGAGTATGAGCCGGTCATACAAGATGGAGTGGTATGGATCAGGGGTCAGCATGGACAGTGCAGTATACAGATTGAAAACGATATTGATCATAATGCGATAAAAATCATACCTTGTGCACACAGAGACCATTCAGGAAATAGTCAGATAATTTACCGCATTATCTGGGAGATCGATGTCAAAAAGTATGGCAATACGAGCTGTAAGATGTGGATAACTTTCTATGACAATAAATTTTTTAAGTAATATCCACATGTTTATGCACAATATCCACAAAAATAGAGGGAAAGAATCCATTGTAAATATCTAAAAATGTATAAAAAATTAAAAAAATAGAATATTTGCAGGAAATAAGACGAGGACGATATGGTCAATTTTACGTCAAAAAATAGTAATTATGCTATTGTTTTCTTTTTGTAAAAGGGATATCATAAAAAGTAGAGATTAGTACATCATTCATTCAGATGAATTATGAAATAAAAGTGAAAACGGAGGTAAACAGTATGGCAATTTTAGTTACGGGCGGTGCTGGATTTATCGGCAGCCACACAGTAGTAGAACTTCAAAATGCAGGGTATGATGTAGTTGTGGTAGACAACTTGTCTAATGCGAGTGTTAAATCCTTACAGCGCGTGGAGAAGATCACAGGGAGACCGGTTACATTTTACAAGGCGGATATTCTTGACAGAGACGCGTTGGAAAATATTTTTGAAAGCGAAGAGATTGATTCCTGCATTCACTTTGCAGGCCTGAAGGCGGTTGGAGAGTCCGTTCAAAAGCCATGGGAGTACTACAACAACAATATCGCAGGGACATTGACGCTTGTGGATGTGATGAGAAAGCATGGCTGCAAGAACATTATCTTCTCATCTTCCGCTACAGTATATGGAGATCCCGCATTTATTCCAATCACGGAGGAGTGCCCGAAGGGACAATGTACCAATCCATATGGCTGGACAAAGTCTATGCTGGAGCAGATCTTATCTGATATGCAGAAGGCTGATCCAGAGTGGAATGTGATCCTCCTTCGTTACTTTAACCCGATTGGGGCGCATCAGAGCGGTACAATGGGTGAGAATCCAAATGGAATTCCCAACAATCTGATGCCGTACATCACACAGGTGGCAGTAGGCAAGCTCGAGAAGCTTGGTGTATTTGGCAATGATTATGATACACACGATGGAACAGGTGTCAGAGACTATATCCATGTCGTAGACCTTGCGGTTGGACATGTGAAGGCATTGAAGAAGATTGAGGAGAAAGCAGGCCTTTGCATCTACAATCTCGGCACAGGAACAGGCTACAGCGTGCTTGATATCGTAAAGAACTTTGAGGAGGCTACAGGCGTCAAGATTCCATATGAGATCAAGGCAAGACGTGCTGGCGATATCGCAACATGCTATGCAGATGCCGCGAAGGCTAAGGAGGAACTTGGCTGGACGGCGCAGTATGGCATTAAGGAGATGTGTGCAGACAGCTGGAGATGGCAGTCAAACAATCCGAATGGATATGATGAATAAATAAAAAATGAAAATACCGCTGAGTTCTCAGCGGTATTTTCATTTTTAAATTGTCGGTATCTCACCGTTTTTATAGCGGTTGATGTAGCTGTGAATCCTGTCGTTGGGATTGAGCAGGTCACTGATGGAAGAATCGTGGTTTAATGTGTCGATAATGTATGCGATATATTTGCTCATGTCACAGCTGATATACCACTCCTTTTCAAGCAGTTCTGGTTTCTGGTAGATCAGGTTCGTGGTTAGAACCTTATAGATCAATCCCTGGCTGCATGCCTTGTCAAATATGTCAAGTCCGGCAGTGAACAGACCAAAAGTGGCAGCGGCAAAGATACGTTTTGCCTTGCGCTTCTTGAGATTTGTGGCAACATCGATCATACTTTCGCCAGAGGAGATCATATCATCTACGATGATGACATCTTTTCCTTCCACGTTGCTTCCAAGAAACTCGTGTGCTACGATCGGATTGCGGCCGTTTACAATTTTGGTATAATCGCGTCGTTTATAAAACATACCCATGTCAAGCCCCATCACGTTTGCCATGTAGATTGCGCGGCTCATACCACCCTCGTCGGGGCTTATGATCATCATATGGTCTGCATCGATCGTCAAGTCGGGGACATGATTTAACAGTCCTTTGATAAACTGATAGGTAGGTGATACGGTCTCAAAGCCATTCAGGGGAATCGCGTTCTGCACACGTGGGTCATGTGCATCAAAAGTGATAATGTTGTCAACACCCATTTTTACCATTTCCTGAAGTGCAAGCGCACAGTCGAGGGATTCCCGGGAATTTCTCTTGTGCTGACGGCTCTCATACAGATAGGGCATGATCACAGTGATGCGTCTCGACTTACCACCGATGGCAGCAATGATTCGTTTTAAGTCCTGATAGTGGTCGTCAGGAGACATATGGTTCTCCTGTCCGCAGAGGGAATAGGTCAGGCTGTAGTTCGTGACATCCACCAGCAGATAAATGTCATCTCCGCGTACTGATTGTAAGATTTCACCTTTTGCCTCTCCAGTTCCGAAACGTGGAACGCGGGTATTTATAATGTAGGAATCGCGTTGATACCCGGCAAATGCAAGAGAGTCCTTGTGTTCACTCTCACGCTCGGCCCTCCATTTGACAAGATATTTGTCAACCTTGTCGCCGAGATCCTTGCAGCCACTCAAAGGAATGATGCCTAATGAACCTACAGGTATTGAATTTAGATTTCTTTTTTCCTCACGAACTGGCATTGAAAAACCCTCGCTTTCTATGTTGTATTGTATTTTGTTTTCTACATTAATCTTATTTTCATTTGTTTGAAGCTGCTGTCTTTTTCTGCATCCGGATGTCCTTACCAGTCAGCTTGCATATATCGTAATTGCTTGTGATGCGGGAAAAAATCCGGTCAGAATAACGGTCCCGCAGTTCCCCAAGTGAAAGATTTGTTGTGATGATTGTAGCCTTTTTCCGCAGATGTCTGTTGTTCAGGCAGGAAAAAAGCTGGGAGGAAACAAAGGAGTTCGTTAGCTCTGTTCCCAGATCATCAATAATCAGCAGGTCACAGTCACAGATATCATCGGAGATGCCGGACGCCGCCTCTATGCTGTCCCTGTCAAAGGTGCTTTTTGATAAGATGTCAAAAAGCTGGGAAGCGCTAAAGTAAATCACTAAGTTTCCCTGGTCGATCAATTCTTTTGCAATACAGCAGGATAGAAAAGATTTACCCGTTCCTACTGTACCATAAAAAAACAGGTTTCGGTAGTCCTTATCGAAGCTTTTCACAAAATTTTGGCATATTTGTACAGCTTTTGTAAATTTTTCGAGATCCTCCCCCGCATAATAGTCATAGGAAAGCGAACAAAAATTCTCTGTCATGAGCAGGTTTTTGATGTGGGACTGTTCGTAAATCAGGTTGATCTCTTCCGTGCGGAAACAACTGCACTTTTGGTTAGCAATGTAGCCAGTATCCTGGCATTTGCCGCACTCATAGACTGGTGACAGATAGTCATCAGGAAAACCATATGCGCGCAGCAGAGAGACTTTTTTTTCGGAGAGTGCTCTTAAGCGCTGTCTCAATTCTGCCAGTGCACCTTCATCTCCGCCAAGGAGCTTTCTGCCCTGCTCGATGGAGATTGAGGCGACTTGGCGGTCCAAATCCTCATAATCAGGAATTTTCCTGTATACAGTTTCGGTATTGTGTTCTAGCCTGTGTCTGACGGCGCGCTGTTTCGCTTCGTAGGAACGCATGATCGCATCATATTGGCTGTTTGTCAATGGCATCTGTGTCTTTACCTCATTCGTTTTTGTGTTGATTTTGTATGACTTAATTGCTCAGTATATTTTGCTCTAATTCATCAAAGTCGTAGGTATTTTGTGCGAAATTGTTGAATTTATTCTTTGTGACAATATTATCAGTTCTGGTATTGTTTTTGCGCGGCTTGTCCACATTCTGGGAAACACGCTTGTATGCTGCGTCAGCCGCCGGAATATCAGCTTTGTGGTGGACACCTGCATGATACCATTTGGTGAGGATTCCATCCGCATATGCAAAGCGGTGGTTGTCTGTCGTCATGACAGTCTTGTCGCATGCCTCCTGGATCACCTCCAGCAGAAATCCGTATTCCTTTGTCCATTTATTTATGTACTCAAGTTCCTTGGGAGCTGGATTTGCATTCTTGCCAAGGGACTTCATGATCGTATAGACTACTTTGTCATACTTGCGGGAAGCATTCTGTGCATCTGCCGGTGAAGTGATGCCCTGTTCATGCCACGCCAAAGCCACCTTTTCCATATACCGGAAATCTTTCTTGCCACGCTCGACACAGTGCTGTACCAGGTAGTCAATCAAGTCTGTCGAGAAATCAAGCCTGTCATACAGGAAGAGAATTGTTTCCATATCGCTGCGCGTCAATGGTCTTGCGACATACTGTTCCGTGACCATCAACAGCTGTTCAATGTCCTCGTTGCTCTTGAAGTCTTTGATCTCATCAAGCGAGTAATCCGGTTTGATGACTTTTTCAGAATTTAGTTTTCCATTTGCGGGCTGGCTGCCCATGGCTGCGGTAGTACGATTCGCAGCCAGTGGAGTCACTCCGGCTCTGGCAGTCATGCCCGTCTGCATGGAGGCCGGTCTTATAAAGGATAAGACCGGGGTGATACGGGGAGCCGTTCTGGGCGCCTCATATACGTTTTCAAGGGAAAGTACCCTGATTCCGGACAGGTTGTGAGCCGCATCGAAGTCTAGTGCAAGAAGCTGTCTGGACTCCCAATACATCAGCGACCTGAGCACATCCTTTTCCGTGTAATTAAACTTGTCCGCAATATCAGTCACGCTTGTTGGGAGATTCGCGTTCATCATGCGGATCAGAAAAAGATAGATCTTGAGCTGTGCATCATTGGCGTCTGCCATATATTCGTCAATGAATACGTTTGAGATGCTTGTCTGGTCATTTGTGGCAGCCCGATAAATATTGACACGATTCATAATAGACCTCCGTCCGGTTATAAATTCCTTAGTATACATCCGGCGTGGGAGACACCGGCATCTGTAAGGTAAGTGTATTGTAGCACACTTGGCAAAAAAAGCAAGCCCCCGACACCGCTCAACCCCTTGTGAATACTGGATTTTTGGAAAGTGTGGATACTGTGGATACTGTGGATAGCCATATAAGATAATGTTTCAATCCCTTGCCAGACCACAAAGGTAACATGTGGATTTTTATCAAGACTAATGTGGATGAAAACAAAAAATATCCACACCCTTTTTTGACGATTTGGTCACAAAAAAATGTGGATAATGTGGATAATTAAATTCCAAGCAGGCTTTCACCGATTTTCACGACATCTCCGGCGCCCATAGTTATCAACAAATCGCCGTTGATACAATTTTTTAATAAAAAATTTT
>CAMWLV010000140.1 GCA_947175175.1 uncultured Lachnospiraceae bacterium | reverse complement strand
CAGTGCATATTTCGTGCTTTTTCCGATATGCATATTTAAAAATTGGTAATTTTTTTAAATCTGCTCATTTATAGTAATAAATATTGTCCAGTGAGCAGAAGCATATTCTGTAATATGAAATGTGAACCTAATGGCGGTTGCGTGAAAAACACGATTTGATAACGCAAGTGGACAGAAAAAAGGACTGCATCTCGCAATCCCTTTTCCAGTGTGTTCCTGTCCGCATTTTGTTTGATGTATCAATTGGCACGCTATATCCTACCCCCGCCCGATATACTCGATGGGAAATTTGCTTCCGTTGTCCATGCCAATGCACTCAAATTCCAAAAATTCAACGATTTTTCTATTTTCTGCTTATAAAATCAAAGAAACTTTTATAATCCATGTATCCTTTCAAACAATAATCATACAACTACCACTCATTAATATTTGGTCTGGGTATCCTCCACCACTGCTCAAAGTCTGTCGTGTACCTCGACAGCACATTACCGATATCGGAAGGAAGCTCATATGATGTAATCTGGAGAAAACGCGTGACAAACGCATCGATATCTGCCATCTCCTGCGTTTTTGCAGCTGCTCTTCCCAAAGCAGCCAAACAAGCTGTCTCCTCGGATATCTTTTCCACAAATTCCTCCAGTCTCCTATTGCTTGGAAAGAGTATTTCATTTTCCTGTAAGATCATGCGGTAAATACTGTAAATCACCTCATTCACCACATGAAGTTTCATATAACCATCTATTGGGCAGGATTTCAGAAAATAATAGTAATTCAGCCAGAAATCCGCATAGAATGAAAGCATTTTCTCCTCTTTTTCCTGCTTCTGAAAAACCGGAATCTGCGCCACGATCTCCGGAATCTCCTGATCCTTGGTATACAGCACCCTCGATTTCAGAAACGCATTTCTTGCCGGCTCACTGCCCCTCTTTGCCGCATCTGCTAAAAATTCCTTTCTAATCATTGATTAAGTTTCCCAACATCTGTCGCATCATTTTCAAAACAAATGACACATTAAGCCCGTGTTCCCTCACCAAACCATATATTTTCCCGCTTTCAAACTTCTGGTCACTGAACCGCCAACCATCCACTGATTTGTCGTGCATCCTGTTTATTTTTTCCCCCACATTCCCTGCTCCTCCGAAACCATTTCATTTTACATTATTATAAATGATATTCCTCAATCATGCTATAGAAAAACTCCGCATTGACATACGTAATATTACGTGTTATTATAAGATACAAAAGATGCCTATGACACCCAAAGAGATCATCTCTCTGCTTCAAAAAAATGATTTTGTCATCATCAGTCAAAATGGTTCCCATGTAAAATTAAGGAATCCTAAAACTAAAAACCAGGTCATTGTTCCTTACCACTGCAAGGATCTGAAAAAGGGACTGGAGCAAAGTATCCTAAAACAAGCAGGGCTCAAATAACACCATAAGCAAAAGGAGGGTTCTTCATGAATAAATTATTTTATCCGGCGCTTTTCCACAAAGCTGATGAGGGTGGATTTTGGATTTCTTTTCCAGATTTTCCAGAATGCTTCACACAAGGCGATGACATGTCACAGGCTTATGAAATGGCTGTGGATGCACTCGGTCTGGCACTAACCTGCCGCGAAAAGGAACAACAGCCGCTACCCGCCATGTCTGATCCGACTACAATTACTCCTAAACCTGATTCATTCCTTGTCGTAATCGAATTTGATATGCTCGATTACAAAAAACGCACAAATTCAAAAGCAGTCAAGAAAACATTAAGCATTCCTGAATGGCTAAATGAAGCTGCTATGTCCATGGATTTGAACTTCTCCCAAATCCTTCAAGAAGCTCTCATTTCCAAGATACAGACAGCAAAATAATGCAATGCTGCTATTCATGTACTTTCCATTTTACATACTGGTCAGTACATGATTTTCTGTATCATCAGTTTTTCAAGCTCCTGCTTTGTCCCCTTGAATACATTCACGTCGATATATTGCTCTGCTCCAGCATAGCCGTCAAGCATGGCAGTGTCCATATACTGCCAAAAACTCCACTTGTTTCCAAAAAAGACGGATGGCGGACAATAGACACTGCGCACCCACAGCGGATAATCCTCAAATTCTCCCCTGATATAGTCATTGTAGACTGTGTAAGTGGTATAAATAATCGGCTTGATCTCATAATACTGTTCCAGCGCATCCAGCATCGCTCCGAGATTTTCTACCACCTCTGTCCGTTTGGGCGGATTGCTCCTCTTATTTCCATAGTATTCCACATCAACAACCGGCGCCAGCTTTCCGTTCAGATTTCCTACCGTATCGATGTAGGAAGCTGCCTGTTTCCCCCCCTCACTGTCGAAACTGAAAAAATGGTAGGCGCCCAGATACAGATTGGTCTGCTCTGCCGCCTGCCAGTTATCCAGAAAACACTCGTCCACATGAGTGCTCCCCTCCGTCGCTTTGATAAATGCAAAGTCCAAATTCTGCTGCGACAATACGTCCCAGTCAATCGTCCCCTGATAGTGGGACACATCCACTCCATGAACCTCATATCCCTCTGCCACGATCGGGTTGATCTTGATCTCCTTGCGCAGCACAAGAGCTCCTGTGACGATAACCGCCGCTGTCAATGAACAAATCCCTGCTGCCCAGATCCATCTCTTTTTATTTGAAACCTTTTTACGCAAAGTCTTTTTATTCGACGTTGTTATATCTATATTTTCCTGTCCTAAAATTTCCTCATCTAAATTCTCTGTATCTGAAGCCCCCTTATCCGAAATCTCGTTATCCGAAGTTTTTGTATCTGAAGTTTTTATATCCAAAGTTTTTATATGCAAATTTTGTTTATCTAAATTTTCATTATCTATATTCTCTAAATCCGTAATTTTCTGTTTCAACATTATTATATTCTGCTCCATATGCACCTCTGTTTTATGATAATCGTTCCGAAGAACTGTAAAGAGATCGATTCTTTAATACATTATAACCATACTGCCACGATTTACTCTCCAAACAAAACATACTAGTATCCGAACGTATATTTCTTAACAAGATGTATAGTATAACCATTTTCTATCATAAAACAAATTTGCATCATTTTTGCATCATTTTTCTAAAATATTGTGATATAAAATCATCCATTATACCGAATCCGCTCAACAAGTGACTCCTTCTTGACATTCCTACTCAGGCTAAAGGACAAAACCATCTGCAGAACTCCTATAAAAACAAACAGAAACAGCACTTCCCGGATTGGAAAATGATAGATGCCCAGTCCTGCAAAGGAATTGGACTTGCAATAGCGAAACAGTGCATATCCCAGTGGAATACCTACGACAAGCGACACCACCGCTGTGCCGGCGCTAAAGATCAATCCCTCCAGCTGAAGACTCTGATCCAGTTGGCTGTTTGTCATGCCGACCGCCTGCAGCACACCAAACTCCTGCTTACGCGTGATGATACTTGTGATCATCGTGTTTGTCATATTCATAAAGCTGATAAATGTTATGATCACGCAGACCAGATAGACTGGCAGCTTCGTGATGCGCGTGGAAAGCTTTGCAATCTTGAGCTGATTCTGATAACTGTCCGTTCCAATATGTTCCTGTCCATCTGTCAGGCTTTCCAATGCCTCTCTGACAGACTCCAAGTCCTTTTGGGCACAGTCAATCCAGATATCACAATTTGTAATGCCCGTAAATCCCATCTTGTCATAGGTATCTCTTGTCATCGCCATGTGTGCTCCCAGATAACGAAACGTCGCGATCATCTGCGGATTCCACTCTTTTTCCTCCACGCCATCGTAGAGGGAAAAATGATATATTTCTCCGATTTCAAATCCTTTGTCTTCCATATAGTACCCAGTTCCATAGCATATGGCATTCCGTGTGCTCATCTCGTCATAGTCCAATCCTTTAACCTCATCGTTCCTCACCTGTCTGTCAAAATCCTCCCTGTCCAGCACCAAAATACCATATAACTCCTCTGTCTCTTCTCCTTCTTCGTCCAACTGCTCTGCATAGAGTATACTCTGTGTCTTGACGTCTGTCACTCCCGGGATTGCCCAGATCTCCTGTATCAGCGCTTCATTCAAAGGATTTTTCTCCAAAATGTGATTCAGGTTATTTTCCGGGTATGCCTCGTCCTTCATTGCAAAATGCAGTTGCAGCTGAAACTGCCCATGTTTTACCTCATCCCTAGCCATATACTCTGCGTCCATATTTCCCAGCCAGTTTGCAAGCACGACAAACAGCACACAGGACAAACCCATTGACAAAATTGTTGATATCGTGCGTTTTTTATGACTGGCAAGGTTGGCAAAAGTGAGAGAAACGACATTCAACGCACGTTTTCCTTTCCGCAGGCTTGCACCTTTCCCGCTCTCCTGATAGCGCATTGCCTCCACCGCCGAGATTGACGCCACCACGCGCATCGGCTTCTTCAACGCAAGCCATACCGTAAAGAATGTAAGTACCGCCATTAGAATCAGCAGCGGCACACACACAACTGATACTCCTGTCATTTTTAACTCTGTACCGCCCGTGATGACATCCTGCACAAAATATTCCAATGCTGCCCTGGCAACACCAATCCCCAACAGTAATCCAGGCGGTATACCAATGCATGCCAGATACATCCCTTCCCTCAAAATAATCTGCCGCATCTGCCGCCTTGTGGTGCCAATCGCCTTCAATTTCCCATACTCCTGTACCTTCTGTATCACACCGACCTGAAAAATATTGTAAACCACGATCACAGAAAAGAAAATAACTCCCTCACAGACGATTGCGCATACTGCAATGGTCTCCGTTCCCGGATCGAACTTCCATCTCAGATAATTATCGTTTGCCGCAGCATTCCGCTCGTCAATGCCACAGCGCACCGCCAGCGCCTTCATCACCTCTTCCCTGCTGTCAAACGTCATATCTACGCTGTCTTCCAGACAGAACAAGACAGTATAACGCCTGTCTTCCCCCGTGATACTCTTCTCAAAATGTTTTATTGACGTGCACGCCGTCATTGAATTTGTCTCAATCTCTGACTGCCTCAAAAATCCGCAGATGACAAACTTCTCTGGTTTATAAGTCGATTTCAAATCTGTTCGGAATGCAATCGAAACCGTATCGCCAATCTGGGGATTTTCCAACCCCATAAGCTGGAAAAATCTGGGCGCAGCAGCAATCTCATTCTCCGCCTCGGGATAACGCCCTTCCACAAATGACTGATCTATGCGCGCCATCTCCCTCGCCGTCTCATCCATACAAGCTAAAACCAGCGTTTTGGCGCTATCCACCTCCGCATAGTCCGCGCTTGCCCCAATGCTGGCAAATTCCGCATGCCGTGCCATCTCCTCTATATTTTCCTCTGTCACGTCCTTGTATATTCCATAGAACTCCCCATATAGCTCCGCCGCGTTTGTCACCTGTATTTTGATGGTGCCATATCCTGCACTGGAAACGGCTGTCAGAAGCAGCGTCGTGAGCAAGATAGATGTGATAACCAGAATACTTCTCGTCCTGTCCTTTTTTATATTTGCCTTCGCAAGCTCTGTTATGGTACTCATCATCGCATCTCACCCACCTTTCCGTCCTCGATCACAATGATTCTGTCTGCCAATTGCGCGATATCCTCGTCATGCGTAATCATCACAAGTGTCTGACCGTACTTTTGCGCAGACATTTTCATCAGACTGATGACCTCATCGCTCGTCTTAGAATCAAGATTTCCCGTCGGTTCGTCTGCAAACACAATATCCGGTCTCGATGCCAATGCCCTGGCGATTGCCACACGCTGCTGCTGACCACCTGACAGTGTATTTGGCAGATTTCGGATTTTGTGATCCAGTCCCAAGGTACTCACAATATCCTCAACAAAGTCTGTATCAACCTTCTTTCCATCAAGCCCGATCGGAAGTACGATATTCTCCCACACATTGATGGACGAAACCAGATTAAATGCCTGAAAGACAAACCCCATCTTACGCCTGCGATAAACGGCTAGGTCATCTTCCTTCAGCGAAAAAATATCCATGTTGCCCACATACACCTTCCCTCTCGTCGGATAATCCAGACCGCCCAGCATATGTAAAAGCGTACTCTTTCCAGAACCGGACTTTCCCTCAATCGCCACAAACTCCCCCTGTTCGATCGCAATATTACTGTCGTCCACCGCCCGCACCTCATTCTCACCTGAGCCATAATATTTGCATAAATGCTCTGTTCTTAAAATAGTATTCATTACAAAGCCTCCTTTTTTCTATTACTATTATTTCACAGCTTTCTTTCAGTCTGCTTTCAAAAACAGAAAAAAGCCTTACAATTTTGTAAGACTTTTCCGTTATTTCACCAACTTTTATCCAACATTCGGCTTTTTAACAATCTTTAATTCATATCCCAATGCATTAACAATACTGGAAAACAATTTTAGCGAAGGACTGTGAAGCTTTTTTTCAAACCGCGAAATCGCCTGTTGCGAATTTCCTGTCATCTTTGCAAGTTCAGCCTGAGAAATATTTTCCCTTTTGCGAATCTCAATAAGACCATCAACCAATTCCTTTTCGTTTTCAGAAATATAATATGTTTTTGCAGGCATTCCCATACGTTCTGTAACAGGAATATTTCCTTTTTCCATTTCAATAGCTTCTAACAAAGATTTTTCCATATCTTCATAAAACCCCATTCCTACACCTCCTTCAAGCGCTCCACTAATTTACTTAACAGCTTCTTTTCTTTTTCTGTCAAATCAGTTTTCTCATTCTTTACATATACATCCAGCAAATAAATCGATTCCTTCACTTCTATGTCTATATAAATGACCCTCCCCCCACTTCTTTTTCCAATCCCATCAACAGGTAGCCTCACTTTTCGTATTCCACCTGCTCCCGGAATAACATCTCCTATTTTAGGATCTTTTAACAATAAGTTTTGCAGTACAATCAAATCATCATCATTAAGTCCCAGTAATTTCCATTTTCTGGTAAACGATTCCATTTCTTTAAAAGTTCTTGTCATTAGCATACTTCCTTCATTTATTATTCATTCTATAATTTATAAAATACATCATATTTGTAGTATTGTCAATATCAAATCTGAAATATTTGAATGCTCATGTTAAGAAACTATTCACTAATTTGACTACGTGCAATACGGAAGCTGAAACACAAAGCAACTTCCCTGTTTCTTATGCCGCGGAGCCGATACCACCAATGTCCCCTCATGTCTTGATACGATTTCGCGCGCCAGATAGAGCCCTACACCAGAGCCAGACTCTTCTTGAACTTCCCTCGCCTCGCCCCTGTAAAACCGCTGGAATATCCTGTTCCACTCTTTTCGCGGAATCCCGATGCCTTCATCTTCAATCTCAATGCGCAGATAAACAGTCATCTTAATCATGCGAATCTTGATTTTCGTCTGGTTAGCACTGTATTTCACCGCATTTTCCAGCACGTTCAAAAACGCCTCGCTCAACCACTTAGGATCATGGAAAACCTTGACCTGCTGTAATTCTTTCTCTGCTTCTAGCTCAATTTCGATTGCCTTCTCCTCTGATTTTGGATAAATGCGGTTAACTGCAAGCAGAATCGTATCAAACAGATTCCGCTCTGCCTTTTCCAACACAATCATTCCTGTCTCCATACGGGAAATATTGACCAGCGCCGATACCAACTCTTCAAGCCGCAGGATCTGATTACAGCATCGTTCCAGAAATTCCTGATATTCTGCCTCACTCAGATTGTCAGACTGCAGGATTTCAAAACTCGTCTTGAGCGCCGCAATCGGCGTTTTCAGCTGATGGGAAATATCTGTCACAAGTACTTTCGTCTCTTCCCGTTCGATTTCTGCCTGCTGACGAAACAAAGAAATGCTGTCTGCCAGTGAAACAAACTCCAATAGAAACCGCCCCAAATCCTCATCATATTCCTCTAATATGTTCTGATGGTTATCAAGCTGCAGAAAACTTCCTGACGCAATGTCACGCAGAGCAGTTACTTGCTCCTGCAGCCAAAGCAATTCCTTTTTCCGCATCATCTTTTGCCTCTTGTCAGTCTGAACAAATAAGACCAGCAGCCCGGTATAAAGCAGTAAAAATATCACAATCGTAGTGATCCAGCTGACATACAGGGATTTTTTATAGCGGTTTGCAAAATCTTTCTGAAATCCATACTGCTCTAAACTCTGTTTCGCATCTGCAGTGTCTGCCGTAATCTGCCCTTTTAACAGTCCTGTTACAATATCGATCGGTCCCATTCCATCATTTCGCTGCTCCAAAGCCACATACAGGATCTCCACTTTTTCCTTGTATCCGCACCACGCAAGATACATTAATGTCCCTGCTAGTAAAGCCATTACAAGGAACAGGAAGACTGCCTTTGCAAATGATCCGTTATCTTGTCTATTTTTTCTCATATGCTTTTGTACTGGTTATCCCGCAGCAGCTTTTTGCGCAGACACCAGTAGACAATGGCTCCCACAGGAAGAGCAGCAACAAACTTCCTGCTGCCAGTGCTGTATATTTTAAAAGCGGAAAGGACAAACCAGCTTACATTTCCGCCTACATGTAAACCAGCAGACGAAACCTGTATCCCAAATCCCATAAAAGTCAACGCTGCCGCCAGCCACACCCCAAACAGCCGAGGACGTTTCCGAAGAATGTCAACTGCTGTGACAATAATAAAGAGATAGGACAGGACACTAAGAAGCAGCAACGCCCACTGAAGCGCGGAATTCTTCCCAGCAGTTGTGAAGCCTCCGCTGATCAGCACAGGTTCAGCTCCAACATTGAGATTGAACTGGTACAGTCCTTCTCCATTGTCATCAGACCGATAGGTAAGGGTGATGGTGTAATCCTGAGCCTGGGTATAGACGTAATACTGAGCCTGGCAGATGAGGAAATCCCCGGTTTTATTAAAATTCTTCCTGGTGTTGATGGAATTCATCTTCGTGGTGTATTCGTCAGATTTTTGCCAAAGCTGACGGACAGCCTCATATGACTCGTCAAATTCCTCTCTGGTAACAACGCCCGGATACATCGATAGAAAGATCCGATCAGCATCGTCCTCATTTAATGCCTCAATTAAATACGCTACCTCCTTATCCATATCCTCATTTCTGAGTAAATCCGCGCATCCTGACAGAATGCAGCAGAACAGAATGGAAAACAACAATATTATTGCACTTGATTTTTTCATTGGAATCCCCCTCCTAAAATATACCCCATTCCCCTGACATTTTTAATGTACTGCGGCTTTGCTGGGTCTTCTTCCACTTTTTCACGCAGACGGCGGATCATGACCGCGATCGTATTTTCCTCCACGAAATCTCCCTCCGCATCGAAGAGAAACTCCAAGATCTGATTCTTGGACAAAATCTGGTTCGGGTTCTGCACAAACAGAATCAACAGCTTCCACTCAGTTTTGGTGAAAAAAAGCTCTTCATTTTCCCTCCATGCACGCATCTCATTCATGTTGACACGAAGCTTTCCAAAAGATATTTCACTGTTTGACGCTTTCTTGTTTCGCTCAAAATATGCCTGAACCTTCAATGTCAGCACTGACAGGGAAAATGGCTTTGCCACATAATCATCTGCCCCAGCGCCATATCCCATCACGTAATCTGTCTCACTGTCCAATGCTGTCAGACACAAAATGTAAATATCATTCTGCGCCTTCCGCACCTTCTTTATCAAATCCAGTCCATTGCCGTCTGGCAGTGTCAGGTCACAGATCAACATCTGCGGCTGGTGCGTCTCTAACACCTGCTCCGCCTCGCAGATACTGCCACATGCATATACCTGATACCCTGCTTTCTCCAGCGTAAAGCTCACTCCACGGTTTACGCTCTCCTCGTCCTCCAGCAATAAAATGACACCTTCCACAGAAAACTTCTCCTTTTATCTATATACTCTCAAAACACGCCCTAACATATCAAAAAATTGATCCGACACTGCTCACTTTTATCATATACTCCCAAAGCCTGTCTTACACATATCTGGTCAAATTAATTGTATCATTCTTTACTGCATATTTCAAACAAAGACATGTAAAATCATATTCAAAATTGATACCATAAAACACACAAACAGGTTAAAGCCTTGATAGCTCTAACCTGCCTGTGTGTTTTCTCAAATAGAATATATGTGATTCTAACCATTATAGATATACTGCTTTTTTCATGCAATCAGAAAATTACCGTTTTTCATAAAATATCCTGTAATACAGTTTCAGATATTCTTCCAGATAATCTTTCTCTGGCGGGCATGCATTCTTTCCTATTTTTCTCAAATAATCACATCCACCATTGCAATACGGCAATAACTTACATGCCCTGCACTCGTCGACTTGATACGGATCAAGACAAAGTTCTGTGCCTGCACAGTCAGTGCGGTTCAAATGATAAACCAACGCACCATTGGCAATCTGCGCAAAAGAATCGCTTGGATTATAAGAACGCTCACACTGATATAAATACAATGCCGGACCAACCACATAGTTGTTCTTTGCATAGACTCCGCAATACACACCAAAGTTCTGAAAACAACTCATATCACTGATCCGAAACTGGTGGTCTAACGCCCAGTTCGCCAGCTCGATTACACGCTTCATGTATGTGTCAACATCCAACTCAATCTCCGCACAAGGTCTGTGAGCATAACTTACGATCCGACTGAAAGAAAAAGAAAGCGACGAATGCCTGTAACCTGAAAGTTCTTCAAAGATTTCCTTGATACTCTCAATATTGCTCTTACAGAGATTCAAATTCACTACAACACTGGTATACCTTGTCATGCTGATAATGTTCTTGATAACACGGTCAGAGTCGTACTCTGTCGACGGACGCAACGCATCGTGTACCTCTCCTGCACCAACCACCGAAACTGTCACATTCGTCATCCCATAACGCTCCATCATTCTGAAAAATTTCTCATCATATACAGATGCATTTGTCGAGATGGAATAACTATATGTATGCCGCTTATCCTTGTCTGCCTTCGCGCAAAACTTCAATATCTGCTCCTTTGCCAAAAGCGGCTCGCCGCCATACCAGTTGATATGGATCTTTTTCTGTGGCACTCCCAGCAAAAATGTATATAATCCGTCAAAATCAGCCTCTGTCATCTCTGAATATTCAAACCCTAAATTTCTTTGATAACAGTAGGTGCAGTCACTATTACAATGCAACGTACTGATCACTGTCAGATTTAACTCGTCCGCACTATTTACCGTTTTCCAATGCCTGCGTTGAATCTCTTTCAGCTCGTCGTAGTCGTCCTCTATAATGAATTTGTCTTCGTATAATTTCGGCCAGTAAATCGACATCGTATTGTTGGGATTTTGGAGACACTCAATGCAGCCTTCGTTTCGGTCTACGGGAAGCTGGAGCAGCGTGTCATTGACCAGGTTGTAATACAGTACAAAATCGTCAATCCTCGTTGAAATGAAATAACTTGATTTTTTCATCATTTTCCTCTTTCGTGACTAAGGAACTGTAGGAAAATAATTGACACGTCAAGATGTGTCAATTATTTTTCTACAGTTCCTTAGGACAATGTCTAAAAACTGTTGAGAGATAACCATATAAATTGACCAGTTTATTTCTTTAAAAATACAAAATAAAGCACAGACACCATAAGAAGCGATAAAGCTTTCGAACCAATTGCTTTAACAATTTAGAACCATAGAAACAGACAGGTCAAGATACATATATTCATTGTCATGAATTATTTATTAACAGTTCCTTAGGAACTGTTAATAAATAACTTTTAAATAGTGCGCTGGATTTTTCTTCGAGAGTGCCGCTCGAAAATC
>CAMWLV010000139.1 GCA_947175175.1 uncultured Lachnospiraceae bacterium | reverse complement strand
TGTATGTAGAACGCCTTGCAAGCAGATTGGGTCTTACTCCGGCGACCATATCTTTTCACTTAAAGAAACTGGAAGAGGCGGGTACAGTAGTGTCATATAAAGAGCAGTATTACACAATGTACTCTATTCGCAAGGAAGTATTTATGACCAATATCATTGACATCATAAAGGAAGAGTCTGACGAGGCAGATCAGCAGAGAAACAGGGAAGAAGCGTACAGGAAAAAAGTACTCGCGGCATTTTTTGAGTACGGGAAATTAAAGTCGATTCCCTCCCAGCGGAAAAAGGAACGTATCTGTCTGGAGGAAATTGCGAAATCCTTTGAGAAGGATAAAGTTTATGCTGAAAAAGAGGTAAATGCTGTTATTCAGGAGTTTAATGAGGATTATTGTACCATACGGAGAGATATGATCTCAGAAGGGATCATGGAGAGGAAGGGGACAGAATATAGAAGAAAAGAGTAATAATAGAAAATGAGTGAGAACAGCGCTTTGAGATAGTTTAAAACTATAACAAAGCGCTATTTTTTTGTATTATTCAAAAGCGCAGTTAGCATGTATACTTGTATTGATAAGATGATTTTACCAGGAGGAAAAACGAAATGATAAGTGATTTATTGAAAAGAACGAAAACAACCCTTTCTTTTGAGGTTTCCCCACCTAAGACGGAGGACGAATTTCAGGCAGTTTTTGGCAAACTGGAGGCACTTGCCGCTCCGCAGCCTAATTTTATAAGCTGTACTTATAGCGCAGGAGGCACCAATGCGGGAAAAACAGTTGAATTAGCATCTTATATTCAGCATCATCTTCACACAGATGTAATTGCACATATGACTTGTGTCGGTTTTAAACAGTCTGACCTTCAAAAGAACTGTACATTGTTAGAAAAAGAAGGTATTCGTTATGTCATGGCACTGCGGGGTGACAGACCGCAGACAATGAAAGATGAACAGTTCAATAGCAGGGAATTTTTCTATGCCTCTGATATGATATGTTATCTGAAAGCAAATACTTCTCTACATATTGCAGGAGCATGTTATCCAGAGAAACATTATGAGGCAGCGAGCTTTGAAAGTGATTTGATACATTTAAAAGAAAAAGTCGAGGCAGGAGCAAGCTTTCTTGTGACACAGCTTTTCTTTGAAAATGACACATTCTATCGTTTTCAGGAGCGAGTTGCGGATATGGGGATTACAGTGCCTGTCTGTGCTGGCATCATGCCAATTACAAATGTAAAGCAGATCGGCAAAAGTATGAACTTAGCAGGTTCTTCTGTTCCGAAAGAACTTGAAAACATGATCATTGCTTATGGAGAGAACAAGGAAGATATGCGTAAGGCTGGAGTTGACTATGCAGTTCGTCAGATTCTTGATTTGAAAGAGCATGGAGTAGATGGTATCCATATTTACACGATGAACAGACCAAAGACAACAGCGGAGATTGTGGCACAGATCTAAAATTGTTATGCACGCAAACATAATATTTACAAACATAATAAATGTGATAAAATAGAAATAAACAGGCAAAAGGAGTGTGACAGTCATGAAGCAGTTCGTAGACCGTAAACTTGAAATCAAAACGTTGGAAAGAGAATACACTAAAAAGGAGACAGAGAGCATCAACAGAAATCTGTTCCTTGGAGATTGGTGAGGACGGTCAAATGAACTGCGATTTAACCCAGGGAAATATCATGAAAAAGCTGTTAAAGTTCGCATTTCCGATCATGGTGGGAAATGTGCTGCAGCAGCTTTATAATGTGGTCGATACGCTGATCGTCGGGCGGTTTCTTGGTAAAAACGCACTGGCGGCAGTGGGTTCCTCCTATACGCTGATGGTTTTTGTGACGTCGATTATTTTAGGGCTCTGTATGGGCTGCAGTGCCTTTTTTTCTATGCAGTTTGGCAGACGTGACTATGACAGGCTGGAAAAGGGCATCTATATGGCGTTTCTGATGATCGGGACAGTTTCCATAACTCTGAATGTCCTGGTCTACGCAGAGATTCAGGGGATTCTTGTTTTTCTTCGTGTACCTGAAGAGGTAGTACCGTTCATGAAGGAGTATCTCTTATGGATATTTGCGGGGATTATCGCGACCTTTTTGTATAACTTTGTGGCAAATTTTATGCGTGCCCTCGGCAATTCGCTGATACCACTCTGTTTCCTTGGCGTCTCAGCAGTATTGAATATTTTTCTGGATTTGTTTTTTATCCGCGTGCTGATGTGGGGTGTCGGCGGAGCGGCGGCAGCTACAGTGATCTCGCAGTATGTGGCAGGAGTGGGCATTTTGATATATTGTGTGAGGAAATATCCCGAGGTACATATTAAAAAGGAAAACAGACATTGGAACCAAGGGATCTTAAAAGAACTGCTCGGCTTGTCATCACTGACATGTCTGCAGCAGTCGGTTATGAACTTTGGCATTTTAATGGTGCAGGGACTTGTCAACAGCTTTGGTGCAGTAGTGATGGCGGCATTTGCGGCAGCAGTCAAGATTGACTCATTTGCCTACTCGCCAGTACAGGATTTCGGCAATGCATTCTCAACTTATGTGGCACAGAACTACGGAGCTGGAAAACAGGATCGAATCCGCAGGGGAATGCGGGATGCCGTACTTAGTGCATTCCTGTTCTGTTCTGTGATTTCTGTGCTGGTGGTAGGATTTGCAAAGCCGCTTATGTCGCTGTTTCTCGATGAGAGCAGTGCGGAGGCGGTTGTGGTGGGTGTTGGATATCTGCGCATCGAGGCGTCGTTTTACTTTGGGATAGGACTGCTGTTTTTG
Organism: uncultured Lachnospiraceae bacterium; assembly: GCA_947175175.1. Taxonomy (GTDB): domain Bacteria; phylum Bacillota; class Clostridia; order Lachnospirales; family Lachnospiraceae; genus COE1. Next base: position 9,212 of record CAMWLV010000139.1, on the reverse strand, counting down.
TTTTATGGTTATTTTCGAGCAGTCAGCAAGCCAGGCATCTCCGTCATTCTTACCGTGATATCACTTGGAATGCGTGTGCTCTTGGCGTATACGCTCTCTGCCATAGACGGAATCGGTGTGACGGGCATCTGGATGTCCGTGCCGATTGGGTGGTTCCTTGCAGATGCGGCAGGTGCAGCGTTCTATCTGATGAAAAATAAGAAAGATGTGGTTATGCCAACTACATAGAATATGATGTATTATCATGACAAGGATCGCAATATATATTTAGATTTAGCAGAAAGGGCAAATGACAATGGGACATTGCATAAGAGCTATTATCGGAGTACATGAGTCTGTTCAGAAACTGACAGAAGACTGGGTATACGCAGAGGAAATCGAACTGCCACAAGGATATGGAATGGTCTTTTTGACGAATGCGCTTTTGGATGACATTACAGAGTTATACGACGTACCTGATGAGTTCTGTTTTCCTGAACTAGACTATTTCACTGTGGCGGCTGAGCAAATCCTGCAGCAATATTCGTTTCGTACAAAATTAGCCTATGTGGAAACCGATTATTTTGGTGGTGTGGGAACTCAGGCAGGCGTGCTTTATGAAAACGGACGAATCTCCATTGAACCGCGCAGCGGTGATGGAACGATCAACCTGTTGTTAAAAGAACTTGGTGTCTGGTGCAGACCTGGCAAGGATGCGTTTGACAGCCTCAACCTGGGAAGATATCGCCGAATGCCCGAGTAGTTCTTGCATGGCTACTGTTCAGACATCCGCAAAAGTGGTGAGAATCATGCGCCAAAATGCTTGCCCTTTAGCATTTTGTGTGCATAAATGTTGCTGTCCACACCGAAAAAACGTATAAATATGCAAAACATAGTAGGGGTGTGAACAGGAACCTTGCATGCACGGAATGGAAGGGATAAAATTTTTTGATGGTTGACATTGGTTCTATAACCTGATAGTATAAGAAATGAAAATATTAAATGAAACGGAGGCAATTGATAATGACAAAGATGAAGAACAGCATGGAAAAGAATTTCATAAAATACGCGATTACCTCGGAGAACTGCAAATAAAAAAGTTGTGTTTGTCGTGGTATCGTCTGGTGCCACGATTTTATGCATACAGTAGATTTTTAATCTCGAAGGCATAGAATGGTGTCTTCGGGATTTTTTGCGTGAAAGGAGAGGTGTACTATGATACAAAATAGGAAAAATGAATTCAAAAATGTTTTGGAAAACGAAGTCACATGGAATAGGGAAAGATTGATAAGAAAGAGGAAAAGACGAAATGGAAAATATAGCGATTGTTACGGCGGTGCACAGGGACCGCTATGAATTAAGTATTGGTACAGAAATTTTATATGGAAGATTAAAGGCAGCAGCTTTTTACAACAGTGGGGAAATCGTAACGTTCCCGACTGTCGGCGACCAGGTTGAAGTGCTTCGGAATGCGGACGGTGACAGCACGATTCTCAAGGTCATGGAGCGAAAATCAGTGTTTATGCGCTTAAACGCAACACAAGGACTGCCTGATCAGGCGGTAGCAGCCAATTTTGACTATGTTTTTATCACAATGTCGTTGAATAAGGATTTTCACCCGTCAAAGTTAGAACGGTATCTGACAGTCGCCTGGAAGAGTGGAGGAACACCTGTTATATTGCTGACCAAATCCGATCTAATGGAAGATCGGGAACAGGTATTAGCACAGGTAAATACTCTGGCGCCTGGCGTCGATATATACTGTGTAAGTTCGTATACTGGGGAAGGGTTCTTGCAGTTAGAAAAATATTTTACGAATGGACATACCATTGTACTGCTCGGATCTTCGGGAGTTGGAAAATCTTCTTTTGTAAATATCCTGATGGGCGAAGAGCAGATGCAGACGGGCAGCATCAGGGAGTCAGATGCGCAGGGGCGTCATACGACAACGTATAAGCAGATGTTTCATATCCCGGATCAGATTACACTCCCTGATAAAAGTGTCATAAAAGGCGGAGGCAGAATCATTGATACACCAGGCATACGAAAGCTGGTCATGGGTGATGGCACGGATGGAATGGAACTCACGTTTGAGGACATTGAGGAGCTGGTATTACAGTGCAGATTTTCGGACTGCCAGCACCAGACAGAGCCAGGGTGCGCCGTCAAAAGAGCCCTGGAGGACGGAACACTTGACCAAAGACATTGGAAAATGTATCTGAGCCTGCAAAAAGAAGAGGCATATGCCAGGGCAAGGCAGCAAGTGCTTATGAGGAAAATGGAGAAATCAAAAAGACGGAGAATTGAAGGAGGGCGTCAATGAAAATTTATTATGATAAAAATAACATCTTAATACGCGATATGCAGCAGAGTGATGCGCAGATGATCACCGAGGAGGAGATTGCACAGGGTTGGGATGCCAGTGTGGAAAAGTATGAAATGAGGCTTCGGGACCAGAACGAGGGAAAGTCGGTAGCTCTGACTGCTGAATACCATGGTAAGATAGCAGGATATATCAATGTATATCTCGATTCTAAGTGGGGAGCATTTGCAAATCAGGGATATCCTGAAATCGTTGATTTTGGAGTGCTGGAGAAATATCGGAAAAAGGGGATTGGCAGCAGGCTGATGGATGCGGCTGAGCAGATCGCATCAGAGTACTCAGATATAGTCTATCTCGGTGTCGGTCTTCATACCGGATATGGAAGTGCGCAGAGAATGTATGTAAAGCGTGGATATATTCCAGACGGTACGGGAGTCTGGTACAAGGATGAGATTTGCGGACAATATGCAGATTGTTGTAATGATGATGATCTGGTGTTATACTTTTCTAAGGAACTCAAATGATAAAAAAGAGTCATAAACAGGAAGAAAATGACAAACATATCATGTTATCTTTTGACTTGTTTCTTCCAAATTCACATTGATATTGGGAGACAGCTTTCTTGCCATATAGATAGCTGGCGTGTCCAAAAGACTCGTAAAAATAAAGATAACATAGCTTGAAAAAACAATGTTTATCAAGGTCTTGAATTCGTAAACGCCCCAGAATGCGGCAAAGGTGTATAGGAACGTATTAAAAAACTGTGAGACAAGTGTGGAGCCGTTATTTCTCAGCCACAAGAATTTTCTGGAGTCATTACACCGTTTTGTTGTGCGTGCCCAGATTGCATGGTACGCAAAGACATCAAACGCCTGCACAATGGCATAGACGATAATGCTGCTGAGCATCAGCCGCGGCGTGTTGGAAAAGACAGACGCAATCGCAGGAGAAGCCCAGTCGCTGGTGTTTGGCGTGTAAAGCATCCAGGACTGTGAGATTAGGATAAACACGCCGGAAGTAAGGATACCGATAAGGACTGCCTTATTTGCGGCGCGTTTTCCTTCCACTTCGCTCAGAATATCTGTAACCAGAAATGTTGAAGCAAACAAAATATTGCCAAGCGTCTGTTCCATGCCAAAGGCGTTTACGACGATCAAAACTTCAATGTTAGCCGCAATCGTGGCGAGAACTGTCCAGCAGTACAGACCAGATTTTCCAAGAAAACGGTAAAAAAGTACTACACAGGTGTAAATCAATATCAGACTAAGAATCAATAAAAGTTCATTGCTCATAATAATTCCCCCATAGTTATCAAAATAATAAAAATTTATCCAACACCAAAATCCGTATTGTTCAGTAAAATGTCAATACGTTTGTTGTCCTTATAAATCGGATAAAGCTTTTTCATAAAAATGTCAATGACTGATGAGTCAGGCCGTATCTTTGTCGTATTTTCAACCATGATATTGATACAGATGCGCTCGAAATTTGCAAGACCTGTTTCGATATCATACAGCATGGAATCTTCCGTCTGGCCATCTAAGCCAAAGAGCAGACAGACTTCATCAAAACAGGCGGCAATTTTTGCGGGAGATGTCTCGTCGATTCCTTTGCGAAGTACCTGCTCGCGGTATTGATTGTCAAAGGTCTCCACGCCGATCTTGATTTTTACCTGAATCCCATGTGCTGCGAAGATCTTGCGGAGTGCAGCCACCGATTCCCTGTGCATCCAGTGACACTCAAAATGGATTTCCGCAATCCTTTTTTCAATGCAGGTATCTAAAATCAGCTGAACTGTCTGATTGTCCAAATCTACAAAACTTCCCGAATTGATGACTTCCAGCTTGCCGTATTTTCCCGTGACCTGTTTCAGAACTTTCTGATTCAGCGCAAAATTGCTGTCCTTGTCAGGACCAAAATCAAGGTGGTAGTCACAGAAAGTACATCGCCGCCATTTACAGCCCGAACCGCGCAGCAGCACGATTTCACGTCTATTTTTCTCTGTGATCTCAGAATATCTTGTCAGTGAATCCGTTTCCATAAAATTATCATGTCCTTCCTTTATTAAAAAAAGCCAGCCATTATAGCAGACAGATGCTTGATTTTGTATCCTGCAATGAAAAAGGGAACTTGCAGCTGTACAAATTCCCATCAAAACAAAAGGAGCACAAAGCTCCGAATTTTACAATCCATAGTTTTGTTTATAGACAGGATGGTTTCGAACTGTCTGTATGAAGTTTTTGATTAGCAGTGCCCATTATAGCATGACTCATGATGAAAGTCCACAAAAATTTTTACAGATCATTTTCTCTGTTTTCTTCCTTTTGCTCAGGAAAAAGTTCGGCTATGGTATGCTTATGCTGAAAACGACCGATACAAAACAGCAATAACCATGCCAGAATAGGAATTGCAATAATACAGAATAAAAGTGCCATAAAGCGATTCCCGGATTCTCCAGGAGCCGCGGTAAAAGCGGATATCGCAAACGCAATAATCAAAACAACAATCGCAGCCAGTGCAAAGAGGGCAATAATCCTTCGTGCATTTTTTTTCATATTATGATATCCATACCTTTCCCAAAATGTTATTGTGTTGATAATTTTTTTAGCAAAGGATTTGCCATCTCAGTATACCACACCCGTTATTGATGCGCAATAATATTATGGTAAACGACAAAAGTATTTGCCGTTTACTATAATCGATGCACACGACCGCATAAGGAATTTTGCCGCTTTGCGGCAAGCGGTCGGCGCGGGTAAACGCAAATTACATTTGCGTTTACTATATGTACTATGATTATAGAGATCACAAAAATAATAATCCAACCGACATTCCCTTTGACTTTCGGTGGAGTTTAGTATATACTGTTACTGACAGTATCATAATGAATAGGGACAAATAAGATACAGATGGCATTTATTGCGAAAGATACACCGCCAAATGGTTTATGGCGGTACAAAAATATGTGATAAAGACGAAAGGATGTAAGTATCATGGCAGAGGAAATGACATTATTAGACCAGTGGAGAGGGATGGCATACAACGAGCAGACAGATAAAAACACGCTGCAGAAACTTTGGATTGACTATTTCCAGAAGGAAAAAGAGATCTATCAGCAGCTATTGACAAATCCTGACGAGGAAGTAAGGGGAACCGTGAAAGAACTGGCAGAAAAGTACGGTGTGGACATCATGACAATGACGGGATTCCTTGATGGTATCAATGAAAGCTTAAAGGTGGCAAATCCGATTGAGGAGATGAACGAGGACACAGAGGTGAGCCTTGGATTTGAAAAGGAGCTTCTCTATAAAAATATGGTTGCAGCGGAAGCCGACTGGCTATATAACCTTGAAGAGTGGAATGCCATTTTTGACGAGGATAAGAAGAAAGCGTTATATAAGGAGCAGAAATCCTCGACAACGATTGTTAAGGAGACTAAGATTTACCCGAATGATCCCTGCCCATGCGGAAGCGGCAGGAAATATAAAAAGTGTTGCGGAAAAAATAAATAAATTTGCAGATTTCTAAAAAATTACTCTTTACAATCCGCAATTTTAGGAATAATATAATCTGTAAGTGATATAAAAACATGTTGATGAGACGAGTAAGATATTACAATGTATCAGAGAGAAGCGTCATCTGTGGTGAAAACGCTTTTGCAGGAGATATCCGAAAACTAACTCGGAGTGGCCCTAATCCGGTCCGTTGATTACGTTACAATCTAAGGAACTGCTCAGAAATAACTCATAACAATGACTTGTCACAAGTTATTTCTGAACAGTTCCTAAGTGGTCTGTTAGGTGTGCGTTCTGCACATGGATAGCAGGCAAGCAGGGTGGAACCGCGTTAACACGTCCCATGCATTACATAATCTGTAGTGTATGGGATTTTTTATGCACACGGGTGCCCATTCCCCTACTCGATTTATACGAAACTTTATAAAGGAGATGTGTATTATGGATGAAACAAAAACAAAATATGGCGATTATTTATTACCAATATTATGCCTAATAGCAGGAATTCTGATTGGATTTTTGCTGTCGCCAGCGAAAAAAGGCAGAATAACCGTTTTGAGCAACAATACGATCGGTTCTAAGAATGGCTCCAGAAACAGTGCAGCTGATATGATGGTTGGCGCACAGAAGAGCAAGTAGGAAAGAAGGAGGTATAAAAATGAAGATTACGTTAAAAGACGGCTCTGTAAAAGAGTACAGTGAAGCGAAATCAATTATTGACATCGCGAAGGATATCAGTGAGGGACTTGCGCGTGTGGCGTGTGCAGGCGAAATCAATGGAGAAATGGCAGACTTAAGGACAATGGTTGAAAATGATTGCGAACTCAACATTATCACAGCGGCAGATCCCAAAGCGCTCTATGTGATCAGGCATACGGCCTCCCATGTGCTTGCGGAGGCGGTAAAGCGTCTGTTCCCGAATGCAAAAGTGACAATCGGACCGGCTATTGATGACGGCTTTTATTATGATTTTGATGCGGATCCGTTTTCAAGGGAGGATCTGGATAAGATCGAGGCAGAGATGAAAAAGATTATCAAGGAAGGTCATGAGATCACACGTTTCACGCTCCCAAGGGCGGAAGCAATCAAGTTTATGGAGGAGAAGGATGAGCCATTCAAAGTTGAGTTGATACAGGATCTGCCGGAAGATGCCGAGATCAGCTTTTATGATCAGGGCGGCTTTGTAGACCTGTGTGCAGGCCCGCATCTGATGAGTACAAAGGGGGTTAAAGCATTTAAACTGACATCTTCCTCCATGGCATACTGGAGAGGAGATTCCAATAAGGCACGCCTGCAGCGTATTTATGGTACAGCATACAATAAAAAAGAAGAGCTTGCAGAGCACTTGGAGCGCATGGAGGACGCAAAGCGCCGCGACCACAACAAACTTGGTCGTGAGATGGATCTGTTCACGACGGTAGATGTGATCGGACAGGGACTTCCTTTATTTACACCCAAAGGAACCAAAATGATCATGAAGCTCCAGAGATGGATCGAGGATCTGGAGGACAATGAGTGGGGATATATGCGGACGAGAACACCTCTGATGGCAAAGTCCGATCTCTATAAAATTTCGGGACACTGGGATCATTATAAAGAAGGTATGTTTGTGTTTGGGGACGAGGAGAAAGACAAGGAAGTATTTGCGCTCCGTCCGATGACCTGTCCGTTTCAATATTATGTATATAAAAATTCGCAGAAGTCCTATCGAGACCTTCCATGCAGGTACAGTGAGACGTCGACACTTTTCAGAAACGAGGATTCTGGCGAGATGCACGGACTGACCAGAGTACGCCAGTTTACAATCTCAGAAGGACACTTGATTGTCAGACCAGACCAGATGGTGGAGGAGTTCAAGGGGTGTCTTGCATTGGCAAAGTATTGCCTTGAGACGCTTGGCGTAAATGGAGATGTAACCTATCATTTGTCAAAATGGGACCCTGAAAACAAAGAAAAATATATTGGCGAGCCGGAAGTATGGAATGAGACAGAGCAGCATATCAGGGAGATTCTGACAGAGCTGGAGATTCCGTTTGTAGAGGATGTCGGAGAAGCTGCGTTCTATGGACCAAAGGTAGATATCAATGCAAAGAATGTCTATGGCAAGGAAGACACGATGATCACGATTCAGTGGGATGCGCTGCTTGCGGAGCAGTTTGACATGTATTATATTGACCAGAATGGCGATAAAGTGCGTCCTTATATCATTCACAGGACTTCCATGGGCTGCTATGAGCGCACTCTTGCATGGCTGATTGAAAAATATGCCGGGAAATTTCCTACATGGCTCTGCGCGGAGCAGGTTCGTGTGCTTCCGATTTCCGACAAATATGAAGACTATGCACAGAGCGTGTGCAAGGAGCTGAAAAAAGCGGGAATCGACGCCACGGTTGACAGCCGCTCGGAAAAAATCGGCTTTAAGATCCGCGAGGCGAGATTGGATAAGCTTCCGTATATGCTTGTAGTAGGGCAGCAGGAGGAGACAGACCACACAGTATCCGTCAGGAGCCGTTTTGCCGGGGACGAGGGCGCGAAATCGCTGGAAAACTTTATTGCGGATATCACAGAGGAAATCAGAAACAAGACAATCCGCGAAGAACTTCCAGCAGAGGAAAATAAATAATTGAAATAAGAATAATACGGGTTAATGTCAGGCATACTAATTATGAGTTCATTTATAGAAACTCAAAACTGCTGTGAAAATATGTGATAAAAAAGCATCAGTCCTGCTGAAATAGTGTGAGCAGGGCTGATGCGGGATTTGAATGGAGGTATGACTATGTCTGAATTAACCTGTGGAGTATGCAATTGTACCTATAACAAAGACCACTGCTGCTGCAAGGGTGATATCATGGTAGGAGGAAAACATTCCTGCGACTGCGATGATACCTGCTGTGAGAGCTTTCACAAGAGAAGCGGTGACAGTTTTACGAGTGCAGTATCACACCCAAGCCAGCATATCAGCATCGATTGCGAGGCAGTGAAATGCGTATACAATTCGGATTACCGCTGCAATGCAGAGCATGTTGATATTAAAGGAAATCATGCGGGCACAAGCGGTGAGACACTCTGTGCGACTTTCCGTGAAAAGTAGTAAAAAATTGAAAAATCTGGTTGACAGGGAATGGATACTGTGATAAAGTATTTATGTTTGAGAAGACTCAGACAAATACAGGCAAGCAGAGTATCCACTCTCACCCTATGGCAATTGGGCTTATAGGTGTTCAAGATTTTGATTTTATTTCTATTGTGTCTTTTGCGCGTATAGATTAGATAAAAATGAGAAATGAAGTGGATGATCCTGCGGTTATCCACTTTTTATATTTTCTTATGATTTTATTTATGGAGGTGTAAGGTTATTAGCGATTTAATGATTAACGAACAAATTAGGGACA
>CAMWLV010000138.1 GCA_947175175.1 uncultured Lachnospiraceae bacterium | reverse complement strand
TCAGAACTTCCACGATGTTACTTTTCATGTAACCGTCTGAATCTCCTCTCAGTCAAAAAAAGAATTTTTAGAAGAATGCATCGCCTTTGATGACTCCTTTTCGCCCGATGACTGGATAAACGGATTTGAGTCAATCAGCGTCTCTCTAACCTGTAAAACATGCAAGGCGATTGATGACAACTGGGGTGTATTTGAGACAATGTAATTCAGACTTGGCAAAGATAGGAGTTCTTATGAATAATACAGAAAATATGTGGGATTTCCCTATCATGGAGGGAGTTTCCTTCCCAAATGCAAACCATGTCCATCCGCTTATGCAGCGCAGGGTTAAAAAGCTGATTCATGAACTTAGTAAAGATCAGAATATCCGCAGATTGATATTGTTTGGCAGCTCCTTGGAATTCCGATGCAGAAGCAATAGTGACATTGACCTTTATATTGAAAAACAGGAACCAGAAAAAAGCTGATGTATTTGCCGGAGTTGGACTGTGAAATAGATATTATTACAAATCTGCCGCCAGATAACCAATTATATCAGAAAATAGAGCAGACGGGCTTAGTTTTATTCGAGAGGTGAGAATCATGTGTGATATTCGATTATTCCGAAGTGCAATGATGGATTATGAGACAGCAGCAATGATTTGGAGAAACCCATACAACGACGAAATGATTCTGAATAATGCCGCGTACCATCTGCAGCAGGCTGTCGAAAAAGTTTCCACCTGTGCGGTTGGAACTATGGTTATGAATCCATATTTAATGAATTGCATAGTTTTCGTTCGTTTTAGGTGATGTTATATCCAAAATTATATGCATATATTGAACAAATGCGTATGTCTATACAGTTAAACAGGTCTATACTGAATAAATATACATTTTCAGACTAACTATTTTCCAACCGCATAGGTGGAAAAGTTTTAAAAGGCGCTCTAGAGTGTGTGGGAGTTACCGTCCCTAATACACACAAGATATCAAAACTTGTGAAAATGATCTCTGACAATGGCGCCAACCTTATCATCACAGACTGGATTGACGAGCACTCGGAAATGCTTGGGGAGTGGGAAGCACAAAACCGATATGATATGGATTTCCTTGTAGAAAAACGAAAATTGGATACAGCAATCGGAGAGGTTCAAAAGTTTCTATCTGTCAATGTTATTCAAAGCGAACTGCGCGAAGAACTCTGCGACTCCACCAAAAAGGAAAAACTGTTGAAATGTTTACCGGAAAGCAATAGCGAGTGCAGTGTGTTTGAACTAAATTGTTATTATATTATGTTTGAAAAGATAATTTAGGATCCTTACAGGCGAATATCAATATGTTTCTGTTGCTCAGAGTGCGAATCGGCGTCTGTTTTATCCGCTGCTGCATTTTCATCGGCAGCAAGTGTTTCTGACATCTGCGTGTCTGTCCTGATGTCTTTATTTTCTGAGTCAGACTGTGATACTTCACCTGTCTGCTGCTTGTCATACGCAGTCTGGTCTATCTTACTATTCTTGTTTTCGGTCTGGTCTGCTTTTGCAGCTTCTGTCATTGTCTGGTTTGCCTCTGCAAGTGTGTTGAGCTGTGAGTTCGTGGCATTCTCCGCTTTCTGCTCCACTTCGGCAAATTCCGCCTCCTTTGCAGAGGTATCAGCGCCCCTGCTTCCGTCCAACTTTATTTCAATCTTGAGGACACCTGCCCTGCCTTCCATCTGCGTCGCGGTACTGCCCTGCACTTTTGCCAGCTTTATGGAAGAATCCGCGGAAATCATCGCCTGCATACTTGTCGTCGAGAGCCCTGCTTTCTGTGCTTGTGTATTCTCATTCTGACTGTTTTCGCTTTCTTCCTTTTTTGATGCGTTCTTAGCCTGCTGTTCCTTCCGCTTCTCAATCTGGTGCTGCCTCAACTGCTGGTTGAGATTTTTGATTTCCTGTCTTCTCTACATTTTTTCTTCTGGTGTCATGTCCTTGTTCGCGCCAAGCTCCTGCATCTGCTTCTGCGTGTTCATGATCTGATCCTGAATGCCCTTGCTGACAGAATCCGACGGCATATTCATATTGGCACGCACTGACTGCACATTGTTTGCCGCTCCATTTCCATTGCTTATGGTCATCATCTTTTTTGTCTCTTTTCGAATTTGAGTCCTTAGGAACTGGCGATAAATAACTTGTGCAGAGTGCGCAGGATATTTCTTCAAGGGTGCAGGTCAAAAAACGTAGGCGTAGCGGGCTACGGCGAGGCTTTTTGCCAATTGCAAAAGCAATTTGCTTTTGCAATTGGCAATCGGAGAAATAGACAAGTTAAGATGTGTTAGTTATTTTCCTACAGTTCGTATGTATGTGTGGCAGAACTGTACAGGTTATCAAACAATATTTCCGTTATTGCACAGGCAAGCCAGCAGAGAGAAAAAATGTTGCCGCGAGAAATATTTTCTGTTCATGATTTCTTTGATCCGTCTGGCACATCACCAGAAATGCCGCGAAAATTCCAATCAATACCGCAACAGTAGTACTCAGGCGGCAGTTCATGACAATGAGCATCAGCATTGTCAGGGAATATGCAGCCCATACAATCTTTACTTTCTCTTTCCTTTCCATAAATGGCTTTACCAGTCTGCCAAGGCAATACCCTTGCAAAATTGGCTCCATAACTGCCAGCAGCCCTGATGCCAAATGGAATAGCTGACCGCTCTCTATTATTCCATTCTGCCTCCACCGGCTGCGTAAATCGTTTTCTTCTGGTTAAATCTCAGATAGCTCTTCACAAAATCATGATAATTCCGCTTTGCCATAAGCGCCTGTCTTCTTGTCAGGTAAATGGTCGTGGCATCATATTTCCTAATATAGTTAAAATTCACAAGATACGCCCTGTGGGGACGGAAAAAGTCGTCACCTGCCTTTTTCTCCAATTCCTTCATTTTCCCATAATATTCAATATCGGAATCCATTGTGTGAAGGATCACTTTCCTGTCAAATACCTCCGCATACACAATATCCCCAATCCTGACAGTGATGTGCTCCCCGCCCATGGTGATCACAAGGCTTGGCAGTTCTTTTCCTTTGTTCTTATTTTGCTCCCTGTTTTCCTCGTACTGACCCACTGCGCGCGCCAGCACTTCCGCAAACTTTCTGTCGTCAAGGGGCTTTACCAGATAGTGAAATGCCCCTACGTCAAATGCCTGAAACACATACTCCTCCAGGGCACTGACAAAAATAATGACCATCTCTTTGCTCATTCTGCGCAGCTGCCTTGCCGTATCCATTCCGTTTCTGCATGGCATCTGAATGTCAAGCAGTAAAATATCTGGCTTTTGCCCTGCCATAAGAAGCTCCTCACCTGACTGATATTGCACAAGTTCTTCATGTGGATAGAGCGGTCTGATTTTCCCCGCATACAATTCCCTGATTTCCTTTTCATCATCACATATTGCTATCCGCATTTTTCACTCCCTTTTCCTAATTATCGTTTTTATGTCTGAATTGCGACAATGAAATGTTGTGAAACGCATCTTTTTTGTTGTAAAATATCACTAATAATTCAGCTTTGTTACAATACTCTGTTAAGACACCCTAAAACATTTGTCACTACTAAAATAGTAATTGTCATTAAAAACGGTTATTTACATTATATACAGCAGGCACAGATTGTACAACATACTGATAACATTATCACCCATTGACAGCATTTTACCAAACGGAGTATAATCAAACAGAAAAATGTTTCTGAAAAGAACGGAAAGGAAGATATGAAAATGTATAATCAGAACTTTAAAACAAAGCTGCGGAAGGCATTCGCTGCAATGGCTGCTGCCACAATGGTTTTCACAACATCATGGAATGGTCTGGGAGATATCTCTTCGGTACATGCAGCGGAGGAATCCAAAAGCCGACTCAATGTGGCTTATCATACACAAGCCGAGATCAGTGCACGTATTAAGAGTGATGGAATTTCGTTAAACGATCCACTTACTTTCGTGACAGAGCCACAGTTGACATCGCCGTATAGCAATGCGGGTGTCTTATCACAGGACACGCTCAATGCTGCCATGAAGACGATGAACCAAATCCGGTACATTGCCGGACTGCAGGACAATGTGACACTCAATGAAGAGTATAACAGGAAAGCACAGGCCGCCGCTTTGGTCAACTATGCGAACCACAATTTAAGCCATTATCCATTGAAACCAGCCGGAATGGCTGACAGCATGTACGATCTTGGCTGCGCCGGGGCATCAAGCTGTAATATAGCAATGGCATCCTGGAATTGTTCCTTAAACCAGACAATCGTACGCTCATGGATGGAAGACGGGGATTCCAGCAATATTGACCGCGTGGGACACAGACGCTGGATTCTGAATCCATCTATGGGACAGACTGGCTTCGGGGCAGTCTATGGACCAGGGGGAACCTATTCCGCTCTGTACTGTTTTGACAGGAGCCGTTCTGCATTGGAAACCCAGGTTGCCTGGCCAGCACAAAACATGCCAGTCGAATATTTTGGCACCAAATTTCCCTGGTCTGTCTCGATTGGCAGCAGTGTGGACAAAAACGCCGTACATGTCACATTAAAGAGAGTCAGTGATGGTATGACCTGGAACTTTTCTTCTGGCGCTTCAAACGGATATTTCAATGTAGATAATGGCGGATATGGTCAGAAAGGATGCATCATTTTTCGTCCAGACAGGATTGACGGATATCATGCAGGAGATACATTTGAGGTAGTGATCACAGGAGGTGGAGTCAATTTATCCTACACGGTAAACTTCTTTGATCCTGACAATGTACAGCCGGAGGAACATATCCTGAATACAGACTGGACTGCGGCAAATGCCCTGATCGCCGGAACCCCAGATGGTGGTACTGCCGACATTCTTACGGGAAACAGATTTGAAGTTCCAGCAGAAACAATGAGCCTCCTTTCTGGCAGAAATATTCTGTGTGCATTACATATTGACAGCGATATTGTATTAAGCTTTGATGGAACAAATGTGCAGTCCAACTCTGCATCCTGGAATGTGGCACTTTCTTATAAGACAGCTTTTCTAGAACAAGTCAAGACAAATGCAGCGGCGACACGCAGTTTTGAGCTGACATCTGTGGGGGCACTTCCGGCTTCCGTGAATATACACGTTGGCTGGGGCGCAGAGAATGCTGGGAAACAGGCAGTTCTTTACCGTTATGACGATGTGTCGGGAATGTTCGCCGAGTTAAGCCGGTTCACCATTACAGACAATGGACAATCTATGTTTACTATAGACGGAAATGACGGAAATTATATCGCCGTGGTTTTAAAATACTCCAGGTAGAATATACACTTTTCCTTCTTTTGAACAGATCTGAACTGCCTCTTGCGTGAGAGGCAGTTCAGCACAACAATGAAACGAATTTATCCAATCAGGCAATTCTTCCCCCTGAAACGCAAATCCATATCTTTGTATCATATCTCACGGGAACAGTAGTTATCCCATCCGTCCATGCAAGAGTCAGGACACGGTAACCATATTCGTATCCCATTGTGACATGGTTAAAGTACTTTGAAACCAGTTCCATCACCCTGCCGCATTTTGGAAGCCGCGTATCATCCACAAGAAGTGCACTTTTTTGTGTAAAAAGTATGAGTTATTGTTGTACATGGTTTATAGATACTACTAGTACTCCATCCGGTCAGAAATTAGAATTGTGAACCGCCTGTTTCGTACCATTGCGTCGTTAAAATTTCTAGACGATGCCACCGCATCGCCGTCGAAATTTTGCCTAGCACTGGCACGAACCATGCAGCCCACAACTCCAATTTCTGTCTGGATGGAGTACTAGCGATTAGTGCGTAGCAATAATCGTCGATTCTACGCAAATATAAGTCGTTTTATGTTACAATATTTATTTTTATGACAGAATGTGATATACTGTCTCTATATGTCACAAATATACTATTGAAATGCGATATAGAAAGGAGTTTTCATTATGGGGTTGATTAAAGCTGGATTGGGTGCGATCGGAGGGACACTTGCAGATCAGTGGAAGGAATTTTTCTACTGCGAGGCGATGGGCAAAGATATCCTAGTCACAAAGGGCAAAAAACGCACAAGTTCCCGTTCTTCCAACACAAAAGGAAATGATAACATCATTTCCAATGGCAGCGTGGTCGCTGTGGCAGATGGTCAGTGCATGATCATCGTGGAACAGGGAAAAATCGTGGAAGTATGTGCAGAGCCAGGGGAATTCAAATACGACACCTCCACGGAACCAAGTATTTTCACGGGGAGTCTTGGCGCAGGCATCAAGGAAACTTTCAAGACGATCGGAAAGCGTTTTACGTTCGGCGGTGACACGGGTAAGGATCAGCGGGTGTACTACTTTAATACAAAGGAACTGATTGACAATAAATTTGGAACACCGAATCCGATTCCTTTCCGCGTGGTGGATTCCAAGATTGGTCTGGATGTGGATGTCTCTGTCCGCTGCTCCGGTGTTTACTCCTATAAAATAGCCGACCCTCTGCTGTTTTATGCAAATGTCTGCGGTAATGTGGAGAAGGATTATGAGCGCAGCGAGCTGGACGGCCAGCTGAAAACAGAATTTATCAGTGCACTTCAGCCGGCATTTGGCAGACTCTCTGATCTGGAACTGCGTCCGAACCAGATTGTTTCCCACAATACGGAGCTGGAGGAGGCGATGAATACCGCTCTTTCGACAAAGTGGGGTGAACTGCGCGGACTAAAGGTAGTCAGTATCGCGCTTGGCTCTGTCACCCTGCCACAGGAAGATGCGGAGATGATCAAGCAGTTACAGCGCACGGCAGTTTTGCAGAATCCCAATATGGCAGGTGCAACATTGGTAGGCGCACAGGCGGATGCTATGAAGGCGGCAGCGTCCAACTCTGCCGGGGCGATGACAGGATTCATGGGCATGGGAATGGCCATGAATGCCGGAGGCGGCGTGAACGCACAAAATCTGTTTGCAATGGGGCAACAGCAGCAGGCAGCACAGCAGCAGATGCCACAACAACAGATGCCACAGCAGCCCCAAACACCAAAAGTTGCATGGAAATGTTCCTGCGGGGCAGAGGCGACAGGTAAGTTCTGCCCGGAATGCGGTTCGCCGAAACCGATAGAAAACAACGGCTGGGTATGCTCCTGTGGGGCAGTCAACAAGGGAAAATTCTGTTCGGAATGTGGGGCAAAGAAGCCTCAGGGTACACCGCTCTATCGATGTGATAAGTGTGGGTGGGAACCGGAAGATCCTGCACATCCGCCCAAATTCTGTCCAGAGTGCGGCGATCCGTTTGACGAAAATGATGTGAGGTAGTTCCTAAGGAGGAGTACGATGGCAGCAATACAAGAATACAAATGTCCGTGCTGCGGCGGCGCCATTGCCTTTGACAGTACGTTACAAAAAATGAAATGTCCTTACTGTGACACGGAATTTGAGATGGAAACACTGGCAAGCTATGACAGTGAGTTGAGTAATGACCAGGCGGACGATATGAGCTGGCAGATGGGTTCGGGAAATGACTGGCAGGCGGATGAGCTTGGAAGTTTAAACGCTTACGTCTGCCAATCCTGCGGCGGTGAGATCACTTGCGATGAGAATACAGCAGCTACGTCCTGTCCGTTCTGTGGAAACCCGGTAGTCCTGATGGGACAGTTATCAGGTGCATTGAAACCGGATTATGTGATTCCGTTTAAGATTGACAAAAACACCGCGAAAGCTGCTCTCCAGAAACATTATGAAGGAAAACGTCTGCTTCCCAAAGTATTTAAGGATCAAAATCATATCGATGAAGTGAAAGGGGTATACGTTCCGTTCTGGCTGTTTGACACTGGTGCCAATGTCAATATGCGCTATAAAGCAACCAAAGTCCGCCGTTGGAGCGATAATAATTATGATTATACTGAGACAATGTATTATGCAGTAAGCAGGGGCGGAAGTATTAAATTTGAAAGTGTTCCTGTGGACGGCTCTGTCAAGATGCCTGATGATCTGATGGAATCCATCGAACCCTTTGATTGCTCGGCAGTTGTTAATTTCCAGACCGCATATCTGGCAGGTTATCTGGCGGATAAATATGATGTGAGTTCAGAGAAGAGCGTAGAACGTGCCAACGACCGGATCAGGAAAAGCGCCGAGGCTGCTTTTTATGAGACTGTCAAGGGCTATTCGACAATTACGAAGGAGACTGGCAGTATCCAGCTGCAGAACGCAAAAGTATCCTATGCCCTTTTTCCGGTATGGCTTTTGAGCACTACATGGAACGGTGAGAATTATCTTTTTGCCATGAACGGTCAGACAGGCAAGATGGTCGGTAATCTGCCATTGGATAAAGCGGCATATAAAAAATGGTTGTTTGGTCTGACAGGGATCATAGGTATAATATTTTATGCCATTTACTGCCTGCTCTGGTTATTGTAAGGGGGACAAAGGATGAGGACATTACATAAGAGATTGAATGGCATATGTTTTGCACTGTTATTCGCTGTATGTACAGTAGTTTTACTATCTGCAATTTCAGTGCTTCCCACGTCTGCGGCAGATGATCTGCCGAGGCTTGTGGATATGGCTGATCTGCTATCGGACAGCGAAGAATCCGATTTGTCAGACCTGCTGGATGGGATCAGCGAACGGCAGCAGGTCGATGTCGTGGTGGTCACAGTCGACTCTATGGAAGGTGAGACTGCTGTAGTATATGCGGATGATTATTATGATTATAACGGCTATGGCTTTGGAGACAGGCGAGACGGAATCCTTCTATTGATCAGTATGGAGGAAAGAGACTGGTGCATATCGACACGCGGTTATGGCATAACGGCATTCACTGATGCAGGGCAGGAGTATATCTCTGAACAATTTGTGTCTGATTTGAGCGCAGGTGATTATGCAGAAGCGTTCACAAATTTTGCAAAGCTGTGTGATGATTTTATAACACAGGCAAAGACTGGAGAGCCATATGATGTCAATAATCTTCCGCCGGGATCGTTTGAGCCCGTCTGGGGTCTTCTGACAGCACTGGCAATTGCGTTTGTCATATCGCTGATTGTGACAGGATTCATGAAAGGACAGCTGAAATCAGTGCACAGCCAGTTTGCGGCAGATAATTATATCAAACAGGGCAGCATGCAGCTTACGAAAAAGAATGACTTATTTCTTTATAAGCATGTTGACCGCAGGAAAAAGCCGGAAAACAATAGTTCCAATCATTCCAATCATTCGAATCGTTCAAGCAGTTCTGGCGGTTCCCGGACGCACAGATCTTCTTCCGGTGCGACGCATGGCGGCAGCAGAGGAAAATTTTAACCAGTTTCCCAAATAGAATAACCCTTCCCACGGTTTGTATCTTTATTTAAGTGTGAAAACGTAAAGATACAAACCGTGTGGAAGGGTTATTATTTGAAAATTATTTTTCGTTATATTGATACTTCTTCAATTTCCCGCCGGTGATGATACAGATCAAACTACCGCTTACACCAAGTACAAACATCATCAGCGCAGCACCAGAACCCTTTCCTGAGCCAAAAAGTGTTTTTAGAATTGATATATTGCCATAGTCGCTCATAATCGGTTCACATACATGATCTACCATAAAACCACCTAAAAACAATCCGATAGGAATCGTAAAAAACTGAAGCGTGTTACGGCACGCATAAACACGCCCTTGTAGTTCCACTGGAATCGTAGTCCTGAGAATCACATCCAGATTTGCACTCATAACCGGTACAAGAAGCCATCCGATCATCTGCCCAATGCACCATAATACTGGTTCTCTGGAAAATGCTAACAAAAAATTTTCCGTTCCCAGTGAAAACAGCATTGTCAGATAAATGACTTTTACCCTATCCTTCGGTTTTGGTAAGGCAGAAACAATCAGACTGCCAATAATCATGGCAACACCAGAACAAGATGTGACAATTCCCAGAACAGATGAACCGCCTTTCGGATTCGGAAGCACATAACCAGGCAGCGTTGCATCAAAAGCTGAAGCCACCAGATTAACACCCGACATAAATAATATCAGTGTCATAATCAGCTGATTTTCTTTCAAAAACACAAGCCCTTCTTTTGCAAGATTCATTACGCGTTCTCTCTTCTCACTCTTGTTTTCCGGGATTCTGATAAAAAACAATAATGCCACAAATGCAATGGTAAAGCTTCCAACATCAGCTGCGATCACACCATTGAGCCCTGCAAATGAGTATAATGCTGTGGCAATCAAAGGATTCAATATGGATACCAGTGAGTTTGACAAAGAGCGAAGCCCACTTGTCTTCTGATAATACTTTTCAGGAATGATCAAAGTCATAGCAACCTCTGAAGCAGGCTGTTGTACTGTATTCATTAATCCTGAAATCGCATTTAGAACATATAAATGCCATACCATCAAGCGATTTGTTCTAAATAACACAAATACAATTATTGTACATGTTACTGCGAACACATCGCAGCCAAGCATCGTCTTCTTTTTGTCAAATCGGTCTGTCAATGCACCGGCAAATATGCTCATTAATACATATGGTGCATAAGAGCATATGGTAAGTGCCGCTGTGCTCAGGGAAGAACCTGTCTTCTCATACAGCCATAAAGTCAGTGCAAATGACGTAATACTGCTGCCAAGCTGAGATACACTCTGGGTACTCCAAAGAATCAAAAAATCTTTTAACTCAAATAATTCATTTTTCTTAATATGTTTCATTTCTTTGCTCCATTTCGTATTAGATATTTCTCAAAACAGAAGCAAAGTCTGAGGATATCAGCACAATGCTGTTCCTCCATGCAGTCTCCTCAGACTCTGCATGGAGCTATTGCAATACAAAGTTTCATTTTATTTCCTTTCGCGCTTATTCATTTGAAAGCAAACTGTCTGATAGACATATCTTTATCCTTCAAAGTTCGACTTGTCGCTGTCAGCAATATTAAAATTATAGCATACAACCAACTGAATCACAATGATATATCTTGTAAAATTGATTTTTCATCTATTTGATTGACTGTCACCTCTCTCTTTTTTGTTGCTTTTGACATCATGTCGTGATATACTATAATAGTTCTATATAGAAATATTCTAACTAGATATGAGGTGACTGATTGGAGACAAAGGGTGGATTTTATATTACGCAGATCAAGCAGCTCCAGGACAGGATTTTTGAGCGGCTGTTGCTGGAAAATGGTATTGAGATCAGTGGTGGGCAGGGGCGGATTTTATTTGTCCTATGGAAGACGGATCATATGACTATCAGCGAGATCAGTGAGAAGACATCGCTTGCCAAAAATACGGTGTCTATTGTGGTAGACGGAATGGTGCACAAGGGCATCGTGGAGCGAACGATTAATCCCGAGAATCGCCGACAGACGATCATATCGCTCACAGAATATGCCAAATCGCTGCAGGAAAAATATGAACAGATATCACAGCAGATGAACACGCTGTTCTATGAGGGATTTTCGGAGGAGGAGCAAAGACAGTTTGAACAATATCTTGCCCGAATCCTTGATACACTGACAAAGAATCTGCATGTAAAATAGTAACTGAAGAAAGGGGATCTTGAATGAAGACAAGGGAACAGATCATTGAATTTATTAACAAACAGAAGGTGGCTTTTATCGCTTCTGTGGACGAGGACGGTTTTCCGAATATGAAAGCGATGTTTGTGCCGCGTAAGATTGAGGGGAATTCATTTTATTTCTCCACGAATACATCTTCCATGCGCACACAGCAGTTTCTGAAAAATCCAAAAGCGAGCATCTACTTTTACAACAAAGGACGTTTCAAGTATGAGGGTATCATGCTGATTGGGACGATGGAAGTGCTGCAGGACGAGGAGATTAAACGGGAAATATGGTGTGAAGGTGATATAATGTATTATAAGCAGGGCGTGACGGATCCTGATTACTGCGTACTGAAATTTACAGCAATAAAGGGCAGACACTACTGCAATTTGAAGACAGAGAATTTTGAACTGACATTAGGATCTGTAGGAAATAATTGAAACATCTTGACTTGTCTATTTCTCGTTACTGTTCACTCCCCCCCAATAAACCATTGTGAAAAGTGACGAAATTTATTT
>CAMWLV010000137.1 GCA_947175175.1 uncultured Lachnospiraceae bacterium | reverse complement strand
TTCTATTATCGCAATTTCCTATATAATAAAAAATGACATAAAATGCAGGCTAACCAGCCTGCGTTTTATGTCACTTATTATCAGAATCATTTCTTATGAAAAAGAGCAATATTGCCGACAAAACTACAAAAAGAATACACCAGGGTGGCGTGATCAATCCTTCTGTGAACGCTGATGCTCCCGACATCAGAAATACAAAAATATTAGCGGACATATGCATCAGCACTGGCGCAGCAAAGCAGCCGACATACTCATAGCAGAGTGCCATGAGGACTCCCATCGCCGTGCCGTATAGAAACTGCGGCAGATTTGCGTGAAACACGCCAAACAACAGTGCTGAAAACACAACCGCCCTGGCTGCGCTGTAGAACTTTTTGATCCGGCTGTAGAGCACACCGCGAAATACCATTTCTTCTACTATGGGCGAAACGATTCCGTATAAGACGATCCCAAGCCATATTGGCACAGAGTACTGAATGGACTCTACCACTTCGTATTTTTCTGAATCGAGCATGTGATTTCCAGCTCCCGACATTGCAGCCGCCGCAAGTTCAATCAATATGTTCAGCGCCAGCGATGCCGTGATGCCAAGAAGGGCACACAATACAAGTCCCACTGTTTTTTGCCTTGTCCGGTTTCCGACAAAATCTGTTTGTAGAAAGCTGGCAAACTGTCTGGGAATGCTTTTGTCAATGTCAACCTCTCCGGTTGTGCTTGCCTCGATCAAAAAAGTATTTAGCATAAAGCACACTGCAGCCAGGCTTGCCACACCATTAACGACTGCGCTGAGCTGATGGCTGCTACGCTCCACCCATTCTGTGACCCCTGTTATCGGGAGTGATGGAATAATGATCGCAAGCAGGAGCATGGCTACGGTCTTCACCAGCATATAAACGACAAACGGTTTTAAAATATATGCTAATTTCTGTAAAAGCGTTGTTCGTTTTGGTACAATCTTAGCCATTTAAAACCTCCGATAATGCATCCACTGTATCGACGATAAAATCCGCTCCCGCCTGCTCCAGTTCTCCCTCCGGCGCGTAGCCAAAGGACACCCCGACCGAAGTAATACCATGTTCTTTTGCACCCTCGATGTCAAATCTGCGGTCACCCACCATCGCCACAGCCGCCTTTTTCTCAGCAGGCGTCATTCCGCCAGGAAGCATTTGCCGCAGAGCCTCCTCGACGACCTCTTCCTTTTTGCTGCGCGTTCCATCCATGTTACTTCCTATAATAACATCAAAATAAGTTTTGATCGCAAAGTAATCCAGGATCCGCTCCACAAACTCTGTCGGCTTGCTCGACGCGATCGAAAGCTTTTTCCCATTTGCTTTCAGCGCCGCAAGCATTTCGGCAATCCCCGGATAAATTTCATTTTCATAGATTCCCTGATTGTTAAACCGCTCACGGTACTTGGCGATTGCAGTCACGATCCGCTCCTCATCCAGACCGTAAAATTCCCGGAAGCTGTCTGCCAGCGGCGGTCCGATAAACGGTTCCAGCTTGTCAAGCGAGGGCTCCTCTATGCCAAGTGCCCTCAGCGCATACTGCACCGAGCTCGTAATTCCAAGCTTTGGGTCTGTCAGTGTGCCATCCAGGTCAAATAAAATGTAGTTATACATAAATCTCCTCCTGCAGATAAAAAGAATACAGATACCGCTCCTTCACTTTTTTGCCTGTGATCTGTTCGAGTGCCATCTGGTAATAGTCAAGCTGTGTCTTGTAGCGTTTGACCAGCTCTTCCTTACAGCTTACCTTATCCGTCTTGTAGTCTGCAAGCACAATCTCGTCATTCTCATAAAAAAATACATCAATGACTCCCTGAATCAATATGGTCTCTGTCGGCGGGAAGCTCGGCTTTAACTTGTCTGCACTGATTCCAAGCACAAAGGGCTGTTCCTTAAAGAGTTCGTTATTCTGATTTGCTGCAATCATCCGCTGTGACAGATTCGATTGGAAAAAGCCTATCATTTTATTCATACTGACACACGCGAGTTCCTCCTTAGTGACATTTCCCTCCGCAATCCACTGTTCCCGTTCGCCTTGCAGCATCTCGTTCAAACGTTTTCTTGTCTTTTCATCTTCCGCATTTTCCATTCGGAGATTTTCCGAAAAAGACAGCAGTTCCATAATCTTGTGCACTGCTGTACCGTATTGTATTCCCGACTGCGCCCTCGTCAAATGCTCTGCTGACGGGGAAGCTGCACTGGAATCTGTTTTTGCATCCAGATTTTCTGACACATCTGTCATATTTTCCTGCATTTCAATGGCAAAATTGGGTATATAGCTCTCTCTCGGCATTAAAATCAATTCCTCAGACTCCGCAAAGGTCTCCTCATAGGACGCCTTTTTCAGCTCGGACACTGTCGTCTTTACAGTGAGTCCTTCCAAATCCTTGTGAGGATATACGAAGTGAAGCTTCTCATAAAGCGTTGTTTTCAGCTCTCCATTTGCATCATCCCCATCCATGGACTCCCGCCTCGCAGCATCCTGACCTTCCATCCCTGCCTTCGAAAGCGCTGTTATTCTTGTAAGCTCTTCCTCCAAAACCATCGCCCTGCCCTGTTCCCTCACCTGCATTTTCAGCTTTTCTGCCAGGCTCTCTGCCTCTTGGTACAGTTCCATTCCGATCGGAATTTCCATGTAGGGCAGCTGGTGACTTATGTACGCAAATCCTCTCTCCTCCAACGCATCCTGCATACACGGGTGGCGTATCAGTGCTGCCAGTATCATATCCATATAGGAGGCTGCACCCATCATCACAGAATAAGGAAGTTTTTCAGACGACTCCATCGTCAGGTACACATTGTTTGCAATCTTCTTGTCAAAATCACTGATATAGCCTGTGAGAATCAGCTTTTCCTTCGCCCTCGTAAGCGCCACATAGAGCACGCGCAAGTCCTCGCCGCGCGTGTCTTCCTTCATGCGCTGCGCAACTACATTCTTGCGCATGGTCTTGCGCTTCAGCCGAAGTTCTGGATCTATATAATCCACGCCAACGCCAAGCTCCACATCCATTAAAATGCTCTGCCGCATATCCATCTGATTAAACTGTTTGGACAATCCGCATACAAAACAGATTGGAAATTCCAGTCCCTTACTTTTATGGATCGTCATAATGCGCACAACATCCGCATTCTCATCAAGAATATTCGCCTCACCGAAATCAACCTCCTGTTCCTGTATCGTCTCTAGATAACGGATAAAATGAAACAGTCCGTAAAAGCTGGTATTCTGGAATGCGCCTGCCTTCTCAAGCAGCAGTTCGATATTGGCGATCCGCTGGTCACCTCCCGGCATGGAGCCCACATAGGCATCATATGAGGTGTCCGAAATCAACTGCTGTAAAAGTTCTTTGATTGGAGTATATGCAACTCTCTGACGATATTTTGTGATCGTTTCCAGAAAGCGTTCCAGCTTTGTACGGCTTACAATGTTTTCCTGCTCCAGTCCCTTTATCATTTCTTCAGCCAATTCTCTGTCAGCTTTATTCGATATTCCTCCATTCCCCTTTCCTTGTTCCTCTTCATAAGCTTCATACTCAAAAACTTTACTATTATCTTTTCTCTCATTATTAGACCCATTTGAGCAATACACTGTATTATAATACAATTTTATCTGCTCATATAAAAACAGTTTTTTTGCAGAAGTCTTTTTGTTCTCCAATTGTGCCTGCCTTTCAAGGCAATCCCGCGCAAAACACCTGATATAAGTAATCTCCTCCTCCGAAAAATCAAAATACGGCAGCTTTAACACACCAAAAAGTGAAATATCCTGCAGCGGATTGTCAAGCACGCGCAGAAAATTGACAATCCCCTGTATCTCCAACGTCTGAAAATACCCTGCCCTGCTGGTGACATGCACCGGAATCCCCCGCTCGGATAAAATTCTCCTAAAATCCTCGTCCCAGCCCGCAGTCGCCCGGAAAAGGAGCACGATATCCGAGTACTTCGCCGGTCTGATTTCTCCTGTCGCCGCATCTGTAACCGGAAATTTTCCTACCAGCTGCCTGATGCGCTCCGCAACCATCACCGCCTCAATCTCCTTCTCGGAATACTTCTGCGCCTCACTCTGGTTTGCATCGTCGTTTTCCGTATCATTTCGCTCTAAGAGGGAATCAGGTGTTGCAATCAAAAGTTCTGTCTGGTAAATGTCCTTTTCATCTTTCTCCTCCGGCTCTGGATAGGAAGCACCAACATACAGCGCTGCCCTGTCGTCATACTCGACATTTCCGACCTTTGCCGTCATCAGCTGGCTGCATAGGAAATTTGTCGAATCCGTCACTTCCCTGCGGCTTCTGAAATTCATGCTCAGGTCAATCCTGACATTTTTGGCCATGCTATTGGCATCATTTATGACATATGTGTCATATTTCTCCATAAAAATCTCAGGTCTTGCCAAACGGAATTTATAGATACTCTGCTTGACATCCCCCACCATAAAGCGGTTGAAGCGCCCTTTATCCTCGCCGGATATACACTTAAGCAGCAGCTCCTGCACCTCGTTAGAATCCTGGTACTCGTCAATCATGATCTCCTCAAAGTAATCCTGCAACTCCAATGCCGTGTTTCCTGGCACAATCTTTCCGTCCTCGTCCCTTTTTAATAAAATCTGCAGTGCGAAATGCTCCATGTCGGAAAAATCAATCACATTTTTGTCACGCTTTGCCTGGTCGAGCATTTGCTTGAAAGTAAGCGTGAGCGACACAAGTTCCTCCACTGCCTCCTGACAGACTGCCATATCATTCAGAGTATCATCCACTGATATCTGAAACAGGAACTTTTTGAGATCCGCAATATTTTTCTTCACTTCGTCGCGTATTGCCTTTACCATCTCACGCAGAACAGGATCCACACCCTCCGCCTTTTTTGCAGAAAGTCTGGCAAAAGTGGAGTATGTAAACAAATCGTATAATTCATCATAGTCTGATGTACTCTGAAGCTTCTCAATCAGCCCGATATCTGCCGTGAGATTTTCCGTATACTGTATCGGTCCGCCCGCACTGCCCGCGATTGCCAGCGCCTGATACAGTCTGTCCCTGCACTCCTGCAAAACCGTGCGGATATAGGCGAGCGCACATTGAAACCACTTTTTCCCGGAAAGCTCACTGACATCACTGACCCTGTAATCCTCCAGCCGCTCGGTAAGCCATTGTTCCGGAAACGGATAACTCATGGAAAAATGATATAGTCTGAGAATCGCCTCCTCTATCTTCCTCTCGTTTGTCCCTGTGCTGTAGCATTCAATAAAATGCAGAAAACGCTCCGTCGGCTCTGTATGCGCCTCCTCCATAAGCCTGCCCATCACGTCCGCCTCCAGCATCTTTACCTCGCTCTCGTCCGCCACGCGAAACGCCGGATCGAGACTGATCTCATTAAAATTGTTGCGAATCACAAACAGGCAGAAAGAGTCGATTGTAGTGATCTGTGCATTGTGTATCAGGGACGCCT
Organism: uncultured Lachnospiraceae bacterium; assembly: GCA_947175175.1. Lineage (GTDB taxonomy): Bacteria > Bacillota > Clostridia > Lachnospirales > Lachnospiraceae > COE1. The sequence goes on along the minus strand of CAMWLV010000137.1, from coordinate 6,659 downwards.
GCTTCTGTAAGTGCTCACTTTCCGGATTCTCCTCCAGTCGCTGGGACACTGCCTTGCTGATGCGCTCCCGCATCTGGGCTGCCGCCGCGGAAGTAAACGTCACGATCAAAAGCCGGTCAATATCGACAGGCTTTTTCTCGTCTGTGATCATCTGAATAATGCGCTCTACCAAAACCGCAGTCTTGCCGCTCCCTGCCGCCGCAGATACCAGGATATTAGAATTTCTGGTGTCTATGACACGCTGCTGGTCCGGTGTAAAATTCATCGCCATTACTGCTCGCCCCCTTCCTGCTCCTCATCCTCTTCCATGCCAAGACTTCTCCTGATACACTCCATCGCTGACTCCTGATTCAGTTCTTCAAGATGTCTTACCAAATTCGCCCCCAGCTTCTTGTCAAAGCCGCACACGCTCTTGTAATCGCAATATGTACAGGCATTGGCATCTTTTTGTTCATAAGGATTTAATCCGATATCGCCATCTAAGATCGAAATACCAAGCTCCTTGATCTTATGATTGACATATTCGGAAACCGTCTTGAAATCCCTGTCTGATAACACAGACGACGCCTGCGTAAAGCTGCCATCCTTCTTTCTCGCCACGGGAATCACTGAGGATTTCGTCTCAAAATCCTTGTCCAGGAGCTTTATCACTTCCTCGTCATCGCTGACCATTCCTGTCGGTTTTAACTCATCCAGTATCGCCGCATTAATCTCGGAAATATCCGGCTGTCCTTTGTCCGTCTCAGTCATCGGATCACTGACATGATAGTAAAGCATCGCCGCTGGAATAACACTTGTGTCATTATTTTTCTCCTGTTCTTTCTTTTTCAGCACTTCCACCGCGGCATTCATATAGACAACCAACTGTAGCTGCAGTCCGTAATATAAGGCTGCGAGGTCAAATTTTCGGTTCCCTGATTTGTAGTCAATGATCTTGACATACAGCTTATCCTCTTTTCTGCAGGTGTCCACGCGGTCAATGCGTCCGATCAGATGCATCCGTTCCTCCTCCGAAAGTGAGATATTTACCGCGTCAAGGTCTGATGTCATCTGAAACGACAGTTCAAAGTTCTCGGGCGTGAATGCACCTTTCTGGAGCTGGTACTGCAGCGTTTGCACAGTTCTGTTTAATATGCGGTGCATTCTCGTGATCATGTACTCATTCCGCTTACTGCTGTATAATATCGTCTCTCCGTAGGACACCGCATATTCCTCCAGACATTCCCCGACAATCCGCTCCCCCACGTCTTTTGGAAAATCAAACCATGTATAGCCCTCCTTGACAATCTTGTCCGAAAAGCCCTCCAGCACAGCATGGAATACATTTCCCATGTCCACACTCTCAAAACTGTATTTGTCACGTTCTTCAAGGCTCAGTCCATACTGTAAAAAATGCGCATAAGCGCAGGCGGCAAACTTTTCCAGACGGCTAATGCTGTTTTTCAATATCTGTCCATACAAAAGATGTGCAAGCTCCCGCGGAAGACTATTAGTATCTGCGTTCAAAAGATAAGAAAAAGCCGCTTTTTTCATCTGCTCCAGAACCGGGGCATAGCGCTCATTTCTGACATATGTGTCATAAAGTGTCATGAAAAGCCGTCTCTCATCACCAATCTCGTCAGCTGCATACCGCCGCAGCAGTGTGACCAGATATGTAAGGGTATCTGCTGGTGACTCGATCTGTTCCTCCATGGGACGCAGCTGCGGCTGACCGATCACAATGTCCGGAAACAGTCTGATAACGGTGTTGATCAGGTATGCAGGACGAACACTCTTCCCCTCATTATCAACCTTGGCATAGGATAAATACAATCGTTCTGTCGGCTTTGTCATCATCAGATATAGGTAAAGCCGCTGAATATACATCTGCTGCCTCGGCGTCGGCGCAAGCTCATACTCTGACTCCTGCAGAAACTCCCTGTCAATATCGGATATAATACCACCTGTTCCGCCGCTCTTTGGTATGATACCGTCATTTACGCCGATGAAAAACAGTGCCTTGATCTCACACAGACGTGTTCTCTCGATGTCACCAATTACCACTTTGTCCACATTCTGTGGGATAGTTCCCACCTTGATCTCGGCAAAGCCCGCGTCGAGAATGTCCGCAAACTCCTTGATTTCGAGTTCTTCCTCGCCCAAAAGACCGCAAATCTGCTCCAACAGCTCCATGACAAGCCTGTAAATCTGGGCATACTCCTTAGCCCGCACAAGATCGCCCTGTTCCGTAAAATACTGTTCGTACTCCGCTAATTTTTCCTCGATAGAGGCATTGACAATAAACTCATACAATGCGCACACAAGCTCTTTTCCTGTCGCTTTTTTTTCTGCCTTCTTAACCATAAGAGGCTCAAGCATCACAGTGACCTTCTCCCGGACTGCGTTCAACTCCTCTAGTTCTGATGCTTCCTCCTCCTGCCTTTTCATGCGCCTGGTAAATTTGCTGTTCCATGCCTTTCTGCCGCGGATTCCCATTGTCAGACAATAATTTTCCAGTTTGTCGGTCTCGTCGGGTGTCACACCCGCCATGCCACAACGCAGGAAATGAAACACTGCCTCGTATGAATACTCCTGTATCACCACCAGCAGTGCACTCCTGATAAACTCGATAAACGGATTCAAGACCAGCTTGTTTGTCTGATCTACAAAATAAGGAATCCCAAAACGCTGGAACATTTCACGCGCCAGAAATCCATACTGCTCCAAATCGCCCGTCACCACTGCAATATCTCGATAACAATAATCTTTCTCGCGCACAAGCCTTCGGATTTCCAGGCAGACCTGCCTGAGCTCTTCCTTCGGATTGGACGCCTCAAAGATATGAATATTCTCCTGCTTCCCCTGATACACCCGATATGGATACCGGAAAAGCTCCCGTTCCAAGTGCGACAATCCCGCATTATTTTTATAGCGATAGGCCACTTTGTCCGCTATTGTTTCGTCCTTCTCACGTTTCACGCCCACTTCCCTGCATAGTCTGTCCAGATCGTGTATCGTCTTCTTGCTCAGATGAAAAAGCTTCTGCTCCCCATCCTGCACATAGGCATCTTCACGCACGTCCATCGTCACAGTCACGATCACTTCCTGCGCCTGCACCATAAGCTCCTGTATGACATTGTACTGTACTGGCGTAAAACCTGTAAATCCGTCAAAAACGATCACACTGCCCTTCACAACCCGAGACCTCGACAGCACTTTGCGGAGCAGGTCAAGCGTCTCCTCTGTCGTGATATAGCGGTCGTTAATGTAGTTCAAAAAACTTTCATACAATAAATGCAAATCTTTTAATTTATATGCAAGCGCATTTCTTCTGGAGGCATACTCACACAATTTTTCCACATCTTTTGTGCCGAGACCATACTGCATAAACTCTGACAGCGCTGATTTTACCTCGCTAATATAGCCGGGCTTTCTGATGTTGCGCTTCATGACGCTAAGCTCATCCTCAACACCTGCCGCCACACGCCGCAGTACCAGGCTTTTCCCAGTATCGTCGAGCACCGGCTTATCGTTGCCGCCCACCTCCTCAAAGATGCGGTGTGAGAGTCTGCTGAAACTGAGCACATCAATATTCATAATCCCCTTGTTAGGGTGTCTTCTGACCATCTCAAGCTGTGTCTGCATCGTAAACTGATCCGGCACAACAATCAGATAATTGACATGGGGATTTGCCATAGCTTCGCTGATGATGTGGTTGTAGAGCTGATAGCTTTTCCCAGAGCCCGATGCACCGATGTAAAACCTTAAACCCATTTCCTGCCTCCTGTATCGAACGAAATTCTCTTTCTGTTACTGTTCACTCCGTTCCAGTAACGAGTAAAAATCCATGCAAAATTTGCTTCGCAAATAGATTTTTACCTGCTGACTGTACGTTTTCTTACGGACTTAGCAGTAAATGCTAAATCCTGGTGTGAACAGTAACCTCTTTTTATTTTAGTCTAGCATAATGACCAATAAAATGGTAGAATAAAGTATAAATTATTTTAATCAAAGGAGACTTTTACAATGAATGAAAGTTATGAAAAACGCAGTGATGTTCCAAAAGAGTATACATGGGCTGTCGAAGATCTCTATGCCAGTGATGAGGACTGGAAAAAGGATCTGGAAAAAATAAAGGGTATGATTCCACAGATTGAAGCTTTTCAGGGAAAGCTTGGCGAGTGTGCAGACAACCTGCTTGGCTTCTTAAAGCTTCAGGACGAGATTTCTGTATTACTCGACCGCTTCGCAAATTATTCCCTGAGAAAAGCGGACGAGGACACGAAAAATACTACGTATCAGGGATTCAAGGATCAGACGATGGGTGTGTATGTTGCCATATCCTCCGCTCTCTCCTTCGCAGAACCTGAGATTCTCGAAATTCCAGATGATGCCCTGGCTGAATTTTATCAAAAGCAGCCCGAATTGAACCAATACAGCCGATGCCTGAATGACATTCTCCGCAAAAAGGCACATATTTTAAGCGACGCTGAGGAAAAGATACTGGCGGCGGCAGGTGATCTTGCACAGTCACCCGATGACATCTTCAGTCTCTTAAACGATGCCGACCTGACTTTTGAATCAGTGACCGACATTGAGGGACATCGTCTTCCTGTGACACACGCAAGTTTCATCCCACTGATGCACAATTATGACAGGAATGTCAGAAAAGATGCCTTTGAATCCCTGTACAGAACCTATTCCCAGCACAAAAATACATCTGCTGCAATCTTATCCGCACAGATGAAACAGCTCAACTTCTTTTCTAAAATGCGCAAGTACAACAGCCCCTTGGAGGCTGCCCTTGACAGCAACAACGTGGCTCCGCAGGTATATTATAATTTAATCGATGCCGTTCATGAAAATATGGACTCCATGTACAAGTATGTACGCCTCAGAAAAAAACTGTTAAAAGTAGATGCACTCCATATGTATGACTTGTATGTGCCAATCGTGGCAAACGCGGAACGGGACATCCCATTTGCGGAGACAAAGGAAAACATCCGTGAAGCGCTTTCCGTTCTCGGCGACGACTATGTGGCGCTTCTTGACGAGGGCTTTCACAACCGCTGGATCGACATCTATGAAAACCCCGGAAAACGCAGCGGTGCATATTCAAGCGGCTGCCGTGTCCACCCGTATGTGCTCCTGAACTACAAAAACAATCTCGACAGTGAATTTACAACAGCCCACGAGATGGGACATGCACTGCACTCCTATCTCTCAAACAAGAACCAGCCTGTTGTGGACGCAGAGTATGTAATTTTTGTGGCGGAGGTTGCTTCCACCTGCAATGAGGCACTCCTGATGCAGTATCTCTTAAAGAAAACAACGGATAAAAAAGAGCGGGCGTATCTGATCAACTACTTCTTAGAGCAATTCCGGACAACGCTTTACCGCCAGACGATGTTTGCAGAGTTTGAGTTAAAGATGAGCCAGCTGATCCAGAATGGTGAGAGCATCAACTCCGAATCCGCCTGCAGGGTTTATCACGATCTGATCGACCTGTACTTTGGCAAAGATATTTTGCACGACGCAAAAATTGATTTAGAATGGGCACGTATCCCACACTTTTTCTACAATTTCTATGTGTACCAGTATGCTACAGGTTTCTCTGCCGCAATCGCACTCTCTCAAAAAATATTAAATGAGGGCGAACCGGCTGTGAAGGCTTACAAGGAAAACTTCTTAAGTGCTGGCTGCTCAAAAGATCCTGTATCTATTTTAAAAGATGCAGGTGTTGACATGTCTACAAAGAAGCCTGTCGAAGACGCGCTGAAACTGTTTGACAGTCTGATTGATGAGCTGGCAGAATTGATGCGGTAATACATTCTATTCACCTAGGCGTATAGCAAATTGGAGTCGATTCCCTGCATACGCCTGGGGAATCCTTAGCGGATTCCCTGGTCTGTTTCGTATTATGGCTCCTATGCTTATTCTCTTCATTGTATTGTCCAATCCTTTTCCTGCTAGTTTTCCGTTTTTTCCAACCTTTCTATTACACAGCTGTACGATTTGTCTTTCTCATTCTTGTCATAGCTGATACCCACAAGCAGGATTTCGCCAACGTAATCCCCAAGTGCTTTGGTATAATGCCTGTCTTTAATCTGCTGTATCGCTGTGTTGGCAGATTTGTCGTATTTGAGTTCGACCACAAGCGCTGGCTTTGCTACAGAAGGCGACGGAAGAAAGACGATGTCCGCAAACCCTCGCCCTGCGGGAAGTTCCCTGATGAGTCTGTAATCTTTTCTTGCGCTGTAGTATGCAAGTCCAATCGCACAGCTTAATGAATTCTCGTCATTGTATGTCAGTATAGAGGCTGCTTCCATATGTGCCTGATCAAGCGCTTGAGCTACACTCTCGGCATCTCCCCTCAAAGTATCTTCAAGAAGCCTTTCAGAAGCCTTTAGAACTCGCATAATATTTTCAATTTGTATGCAAAAATGTTGCTGTTCACACCAACAATGTGCAAAATAATGCGAAAATCTGACAGGGGTGTGAACCAATGTCATTAAGTTAAGCCGAACAGGAGCAATGTATCTTGATACAATAGTACATAATATTGTCCCCTAAATGTCAGATGGAGTAACATCAGAAGTCCTCATTAATGACTCGCAAGGTCAAAAAGAATTTTGGACATGTCAAAAAAGCAGATTTACATCTACTTAAAAAAGTGTATA
>CAMWLV010000136.1 GCA_947175175.1 uncultured Lachnospiraceae bacterium | reverse complement strand
ATGATATGCTTGACATGCTGGAAAACGGTGAGATTGACCTGGTTACGTCTGCCAGAAAAAATCCTGAACGTGAGGCGAAATTTGCGTTTTCACTTCCGGTTGGGCGCAACAGCACGGTTCTTTCCGTTTTGGCGAATAATACGAAATTTCACAGTGGGGATTACAGGACCTACGATGGTATGTGTGTCGGTCTTGTGGCAGGGAGCAGCCAGAATGCCAGTCTGGCTGAGTTTGCCGCGGAAAAACAGTTTTCTTATCACACAAAGGAATTTGAAGATTCACAGGATCTTGATGCGGCTTTGAAGGATGGAAGCATCGACGCAATCCTATCCAGCAATCTGAGAAAGACGAAAAACGAAAGAACGCTGGACACGCTGATGACAGAGAATTTTTATGCAATTGTACGAAAAGAAGACGCAGAATTGTTAGAGGAGATCAATTATGCCATTGAACAGATGGATCTCAATGAGGGAGACTGGGAAAATACGCTGTTTTATAAATATTATGGTCCGGTCTATTCTCCCGAACTCATATTTAATGAGCGTGAGAAAGCATATATACAGGATGTCCTTGCAGGGAAGAAAAAAATCACAGTGACGGCGATTGGAGACCGGTCGCCCTATTCTTACGTGGAGGACGGAGAACTGAAGGGAATTATGCCAGATTATTTTGCAAAAATCATGGAACTCTGCGGGCTGCCATATGAATTCGTGGTGCCGGGAGACAGGGCGGATTATTATCGGCTTGCGAATACAAACGGCGTGGATATTGTCATTGACCGTAGGACCTCCGATCTGACAACGGAGGAGAATTTATACCGTGGATTTAACACAGATACTTATATGTCGGTAGGTATGGCGAAGGTGACCAAACGGAACTTTACGGGCAGGATCAGGACGATCGCAGTGACAGATGTTCAGGGTGAGGAGCCGCTGGAAAAAGGGCTTATCGGTGATGCAAAGGTACTATATTATGATACAAGAGAGGAGGCGCTGCATGCTGTACTGAAGGGAGAAGCGGACGCTGCTTATGTATATACCTACACAGCGCAAACGTTTGTCAATAATGATTTTACGGATTCTTTGCAGTACAGTGTTGTGAACAACATAAGATTCGCATTCAAAATGTATGTGCGGGAGAACTGTGATCATGAGCTTGTGACGATTCTTGATAAATGTATTCGTCAGATGCCGGAGGATGCGCTGAACCAGTTAATCGCAGAGTATACCACTTACACACCGCAGGATCTGACTTTTATTCAGTACATGCAGGCGAATCCGGCGGAAATGACTGCGATCATTCTGTTCATTGCTCTGGTTCTGGTTATTATTCTGGCACTTTTGCTCTGGGTAAGATGGAAGGGGAAGATATTGGCGGCATCTGAGCAGTCTAACAGGAAACTGGAGGAACAGCTCGCCATTGTAGATGCACTGAGTCGTGATTATCTCAATGTTTTTGCAGTAAATATAGATGAGAATACAGCTAAGATCGTAAAGCTGGATGGGTATGTTACTTCGGGTCTGGAAAAGGACTTTAACGGTGCATTTTCTTATACATCGCTTGTGCAGCGGTATGTCGAGGAGCGTGTTTACTCAGAAGATCAACAGGAGATTTTAAAGGCGCTGTCGATTGGCAAAGTGACTGAAAAGCTGGATTCTGATACAGAATATGTGGGGAGCTACCGGGTGCAGATTGATGGAGTGATACATACCTTTCAATTTACCTATGTTAAGGTGGTGGGAGAGCATTCACAAGAGGACTATACAGTTCTTGCCGGTTTCCGCAATATTGATGAGATCGTGCGCGAGGAACAGGAGCAGAAGCACGCCCTTGCGGAGGCGCTGGCAGAGGCACAGCATGCCAGCAATGCAAAGACGACTTTCCTGAACAATATGTCCCACGATATCCGCACGCCGATGAACGCGATCATCGGATTTACCTCGCTTGCCACAACGCATATTGAAAATAAAGAGACCGTGCGGAATTATCTGGATAAGATCATGACTGCCAGCAAACATCTGCTGAGCCTGATCAATGATGTGCTGGATATGAGCCGTATTGAGAGTGGTAAGGTCAGTATCAATGAGGAAGAGACAAGTCTTCCTGAGGTCATGCATGACCTGAAGACCATCGTACAGTCTGACATCAAGGCAAAACAGTTTGAATTTTATATTGATACGCTCGACGTGACGAATGAGACGATCATCTGCGATAAGCTTCGTCTGAATCAGGTACTTTTGAATATCCTGAGCAATTCGATGAAATACACAAAGGCAGGAGGTACAGTCAGCATTCGTGTGATTCAGACAAATGATGCACCGGAAGGATATGCCGCATACCAGTTCTGTATTAAGGACAACGGAATCGGCATGAGTAAAGAATTCCTAAAACACTTATTTGAGCCGTTTGAGCGGGAGCGGACTGCCACGGTGAGCGGTATCCAGGGAACAGGGCTTGGTCTTGCGATCACCAAGAATATCATAGATATGATGGGCGGGACGGTTGAAGTGAAAAGTGAAGTAGGGATAGGGACAGAATTTATCGTGTCATTCTGCTTTCGTACCGCGAACCAGCCCCAAAATACGGAGCATCTTGAGAAACTGGCGGATCTGCGGGCATTGATCGTGGACGATGATGTCAATACCTGTATGAGTGTCAGCAAAATGCTTTCCTCCATTGGCATGAATCCGGATTGGACGACACAGGGGAAGGAAGCGGTTATCCGTACAGAATTTGCAATAGAACAGAATAATCCATATAGTGCCTATATTATCGACTGGCTTATGCCTGACATGAATGGAATCGAGGTTGTGCGCAGAATCCGAAAAGTGATCGGGGATGCGGCGACAATCATTATCCTCACTGCGTATGACTGGGCAGATATCGAAGAGGAGGCGAGGGAAGCCGGTGTTACGGCATTTTGCTCGAAGCCAATCTTCCTGTCTGAGCTTCGTGAGACTTTGATCGCGCCTTATACAAAAACGGAAGATGACACGGAGGCATTCGAGGAGTTCTTTGTCGGCAAGAAGATCCTGCTGGTGGAGGACAATGAGATTAACCAGGAAATTGCGCGTGAGATTCTGCAGGACGCGGGGCTGACGATTGATGTCGTAAGTGACGGAACGGAAGCTGTGGATACGATCAGGAAGGTGGAGGCGGGCACCTATGACCTGATTTTGATGGATATTCAGATGCCGATTATGGATGGTTACGAGGCGACACGGCGGATCCGGGCATTGGAGGATTCTGCGCGTGCGTCTGTTCCGATCGTGGCGATGACGGCAAATGCCTTCGAGGAGGATCGGCAGAAAGCGATGGATGCCGGGATGAATGCTCATGTTGCGAAACCAATTGATATCGAAAGACTGATGGATACTTTGAAAGAGATTTTACTGGATTGAGGGGATATATTGGCATTCTTTGTCTGCTATTAGTTCTGCGCTGCTCGAAGTGTTGTTTTATAAAAAATGTCGCAATTATGAAAAATTGCGACATTTTGTCGTTTATTCAGCCGCTGACATAGATCCATTCGCCAATCCATTCTCCTGTAGAATAGTTGTAGAGGCGTTTGTATGTTTTTCCGTCGTCTGCAGTGTAATATACCCATTTTATATCATCTGCTAATGGCGAAATTGTTGTATCAGATAATGTTGTCAGTGGTATAGCGCTGGCAGCGGATACAATTTGTGCAGGCTGCAGGATGAGTGCAGCGAGAGATAATGCGGCTGCAGTAGTTATGATTTTCTTATTCATTTTCATTGATTAAGACTCCTTTCTCATTATATATCTTTATCCCAGAGGGATAGTATTCTAAACTCGTAACTGTTTCAAGGTATTCATGGTTCATGTATAAGTCATAGCCGGAGGCTTCATTGATAATAAAATAGGTGTTTTCTGGTGTGGGAACTGAAAAATTTTCATTAAAATATGGGGGAGTGTAGTGCGCTTCCAGTATGAATAAATACGATGCAGCAGAAATGCAAAGAATCAGTATTGTCAATACCGTGTTCGTTATAATTTTTTTCCATGTCTTCGTTTTCCTCAGGAGAATCCAAAGCCGTTTCTTAAGATCACTGTTCCTCACCTGCGCAAAAGAGACCGTATTCCTTTTGAAAAAGGAGGGCATCTGAGTCGGGATTTTTGCGGATGCCTGCCTTATATACAGCAGGCATTCTGCGTATTGCTCTGTAATCTCTCTATCATTCCGTGTGATTGTCCCGTCAATATACATTTCTATCAATGTATTGGAACAGCGGTAAAGTATGGCACATGCGGGATTCCACCAGTAAAGAATGGATAAGATACGGATACCATATTTTATCAGATAACTATGGTGGATATGATGCAGTATCTCATGGCGGAAGATATAGCAGAGCTTATCTGGTGGGACGGATAAGTTTTCCGGCAGGATGATGCAAGGATCCTTCCAGCCAAATAGGATGGGTACATTTAATCCCGGCAGTTCCATGACGCGGAACGAATGGTCTCTTTTATACTGCTGACAGATTTGATCCAGTATTGTTTTGTACTGGGGATCTGCTGTTTTGTCCTGTCCGTATTTTTGGATATAGTCTTGAAGTTTTCGGTGGGAACTGACACAGCGGAACAGGTTTATGGCAATACCGGACAGCCAGATCATTTCAAAAAAATTCCACAATGAGAGTTGGAGTTCTGCTATGGAAATCCATGGATGACGAAGGGAGAAAATTATTTCTGAAAGTGACTGGGGAAGTAATATGCTGACAGTAAACGGAAATTCAAACGGCAGCAGCAGTCGCATAAAAGCAATCCCGACAAAGATCATAAGAACTTTATATCCGGTGCATACCATGGTGTTCCTGTGGGAGCACACCACGGCAATAAGCACGGCGACTGCAAGACTTGCCAGAAATGTCATCAGCACAGTTGAAAACGAAAAATGAAGCATACCGATTTACCTCTTATCTTTGGTGTCACATCCGGCTTGTTGATTATTTTCTTTTGGGGTGGTAGTTTTTTTCTTTGTACTCCTGAAGGAGTTTTTCCATTTCGGCAATTTCCTGCATGGCCTTCTCCGGGTTGTCGTCTGCCTGCATCATAGCGCTGAGCAGGGATTGTCCGGACACCAGTCTGCTGAACTGAAGATAATCATCAACAAACATTTTCTGAATAGTATTCGATGCGGTCGGAGCCGGTTTGAAACGCCTTGAGAAAATATTGCCATCCACTGAGATTTCTGCCACCTCGATCAACCCCAGTTTGAGCATTTTCCGCACAGCCGGCTGAACAATATTGCTGGTAAAATCGGGATGGATCCTCATGATCTCCGCGACACTTACAGGATCTCCCGAATGTAGTATCGTGTCTAAAATGTCATATTCTTTTGCATTCAGATATTTTGTCATAACATAAAGCCCCTTGATCGATATAGTCACAGACAAAATATGCAAAAATGAATTTTGCCCGTTTAATCTGAACCTGCCATATTTATTTTACACGATCAAATTACAAAAATCAACAGTGAGTTTGAAAATCAAACACTATTTTACAAATAAACACATAATTATATGCATAATACCAAATTATAAAAATAATTGACAAAAAATTTTACAAGAGTACAATTATAATATAAAGTTTCCGGCTAGAGCATTTTTCAAACATGCTCTAAAGTGACTAACAACCAAGAAAGGAGAATGGAATATGGCAGGAGCAGGTAAAGATTATGTAGTACAGGGGGCGAAGGTAAAATGTACACTTGGCACCATAACGAGTTGTATCAATACACTTCAGGGACACGGGGTAACCTATCAGGGAAAGCAGGTTTTAAATGCAAATGACCATCTGCCGGTCATGAATTTTACAACCTTTGGCGTATGCCTGAACAAACCTTGTGTGCCTGTTACACCCCTTGCATGGCGGTTCTGTAATGAGGATTACCTGATCGACGGGGCGCCGGCTCTGACAACGGACAGCCGCTGTGTATGTACCTTAGGAGGAATCATAAGCATTGAAAAATAGATCGGAGCCAAAGGAGGAAAGCCATGGGACAGATGGACGAGGAACTATTAAGAAGGCGTGAGCAGATTGAAGAATTTGAACGTGAACGATTTTCGGAGGAAACTATCGAGAAGGAAAAGGAGCAGTCCATATTTGATGGGAATATCATGGTGAATATGGTGCCCGTCACCTTTGCGGAGCGCACATTTCTTGACGGCAGGGCATCCATATGGATGCCGGAGGATTTTACGGAGCTGTCTCCGCGTGAGATTGCGATGTCGTATCCGCTTGGCAATAAGCCTGACAAAGTGTATTCCAACAGCTGCCTTGACCTTGCCACGGGCTATATGTACACACAGCATGAAGTGCCTGATGAATACATGGGGGATTTTCCGAAAGTGGTAAAGATTGCGCTAGAGAGGATGGGACCCAAGGTAAGGATCCTGTCGGAGGACATGCGCAGGACACAGAAGCATACCATATCCAGCATCGAGATGATATCCCATACGATCACGGAGGCGGTCTACAACGTCATGTATTTCGCATCCCTTGACGGAAGAGTGCTGATGGGATTTATCAATTTTAATTATGAAAACGTGGAACGTTATAGGTCAATAGCACAGGAGATGCTTGCATCCTTCCGCATTTTGGATGCGGGAGAGCAGGATAATGTGCAGCAGCCAGAGCAGGCAGGAGGTCAACCGCTATGAAAACGATAACATATGAAAATATTAAAGTAAAAGGATTTGAATTTAAGAGAATCCTTTCTGTACAGATCAGTCACAGACCAAACCAGCATGGCGCGGCAGTGGTGGAGGGGGAGGCAGAGTCAGACAAGGCAAGGGATCTTGTGAAACGTGTGGATGAGACTACACTTGTAAATATTACGACAGATGCCGAGGGGCAGCCCGAAAAACTGTTCAGCGGCTATGTGAAAGATGTCACGCTGAAACAGGAAAACGAATATAGTATCGTCACGGTAAGGCTGAACACTACAAGTATTCTTCTTGATGTTGAGAAGAAGAATAAAAGCTTTCAGGACTTAGAAGCGAACTATAAAACGATTATTCAGAAAAGCATAAAAAAAGGAAAAAAGTACAAAACTGGAGATGTTGACATCACGGTATCGGACAAGACAATAGATCACTTGATTATGCAGTATGAAGAGACCACATGGGAGTTTGCCCTGCGGATGGCGTCACAACTGAAGGCGCCTGTGGTGGCTGATATAGCGTCCCCAAAACCGAAAATTACGATAGGGATTCCCACACAAAGCAGCGCAAAGAAGATCAACAGCAAAGAGTATACCTATACGAGCAATATAGAGGATTATGAAAGATTTGCGGATGCCATGACAGAGGATTTTTCCAGTGACAGGGCAGAGTCCTATGAGTATGCATACATTGGCGACAAGATAACAATCAATGACAAAGACAAAATTATAAAAGGAGTAGACGCCATACTCATAGACGGCATACTCCGCATGCACTATGACCTGATGCATGCGGGGGGAAGTGTGATCGGTCTGGCAGCTCCCAGGACGTTCAGCAGGGCTGCAGGAAGGATGATAAACGGCATCGTAAGGGGAGTCAAAAAAGATAAAGTAAAGGTCTCTCTGAAGGGCATAGGAGAAAAAGAGCCTGCAAGTGAAGAAATCGACGAGAACAAGAACTGGGTGTTTCCATTCTCGACCGTATATTCTTCAAGCGACGGGAGCGGATGGTACTGTATGCCTGAAAAAGGAGATCATGTCAGGATATTTTTCCCGACCGGGAATGAAGAGGATGCGTTTGCCGCAAGCGCCATGTTTGCCCATCCGCCCAAGAATCCGGAGAATAAAGTCTGGAAGGCGCCCGGCGGCAAAGAGATACTGCTGACCGACGAGGGCATGTACATTATAGGCAAATCTGGAAAGATCTATATCAACCTGACTGACGAAAAAGGGGTGGAGATATACTCGGACAAGGAAATCAATGTGATGTCCGACACCAAAGTCAATATAAGCGCCGGCAAGGAAGTGCATATTGCGGCAAAGAATGAGATTATCATTGGCACAGAGAATGCATATATCGACCTGGATAAGAGTTCGGCAGTCCTGACAGCCAAGAAGGTGCTGGTCAACTAGGAGGCAGGTATGGAACAGACACGTATACAGATGTTTGAGCAGCAGATATATCCGGAAGTGTTTGCAGAGGCGGCAGGGAACATCATAGATCATTTTGGAAAACAGAGGAAACAGATAACAGAGGAGTGGAAAAATATCCTGCAGCAGTATATGGAGCAGCTCGCAGACCTGCAGGAAGAAGGCGCAGCGCCACCGGTTCAGGAGATCGACCTCTCATATTTGTACACCTCCATGGAGGACGGGCACCCGGAATTTCAGATCGACAGCTATGGCGAAGGCGGGCGCGTATCAGGTGAGAGCATGCTCACCGCCTATATCCCCGCAGACTGGATCGCGGACGGGACAAAGACGCTTGCCGGCCAGCTCGCAGAGCGAGTAAAACAGGAGAACCTGCAGGGATACGTCAGGACGGCGGAGATTGACAGGCTCCGGCTGCGTGCAGAGCGGAGCATGCTGCTGTGCTTTGCAGTGCGTTTTAAGTATGTCATACAGGATATGATTGATTTCAGGAGTCTTGCAAGGGTTCGCAAAGAGTCCTGTTTCCTGATTCAGATCGGGGAATATATGGACTGGGTAAAGACCATATATGCAGTGCTGCCCACAGTGGACATATTTAACTGTGAGCGGGATACAGATCTGAGATTCCGCAGCTTTCATGCGATTCATTACAGCGATAAACAGTTTAAAGCGCTGAATCTAAGCCAGTCGGTTTTTAAGGACTGTGTCTTTCAGGAGAGCAGCATTGAGGGATGTATCATGAATGACTGTATGTTTGACGGCTGCGTGTTTGAGAATGTCAGGATACATGCCACAATGATGAAAGGATGTATTTTTGTCAATTGTGTTTTCCGGCGGGCTGCCATGGAAGAAACAGTATTTTACAGCGAAGATATTGACAATGATGATAATCATCTGGATTATTTTGAGCCGGCAGAGTTTCACAGCTGCGACTTCGGGGAGCTTAGGATGGAGAAGTGCAGTGCGGTCAGATGTATTGTAAAGAACTGCGATACCAGCGGCATAGAGCTGGGTGGCAGCAGTATTGCCGGATCGGGGTTTGAGGGGGCAAAGGACAAGGAGGAACAGGATGCAGTACTATGAATTATCGCAAAGTCCCAGAGTGGAGAATCCGATCGTGCTCACGGGGCTTGACAGGGAGGCATACTGCTACGCCATGCCGCAGGCACGCTTTGAGGCGCTTGACACACTGAGGGTAGCATATTTCAGCGGAGATGAGCGTGAGGAGGCCTGCGATATCCTGACAGAGCCCACGTTTATGGTATCGGAAGAGCTGAAGAGGCTGCTTGCCATGTATGATAAAAGGATTGAATTTAAAGGTGTGCAGGTGATTCCGGCGTCAGAGGAGAGTGCATGGTATCCAATGTACTGGGTACCGTATTTTACGGAGATAGCGTGTATTCACAAAAACAGTGAGCTATACGACAACGGAATGATATCCAGTCTGGTACTGGAAGAAAGCAGAATAGGAAAACAGGATGTATTCAGACTTTCAGGATGTCTTGAATACAAGGTAATCGTATCAATGCCCGTGGCGGAGAGTATCCTGCGCAGGAGGCTCTACGGTGTCGGGCTGAAGAGACTGGAGGTGGCATGATGACATCAAGAGAGGAACAGTTGGGGCTTGGTGGACTGGAATTACAGACAGATTTTAGCGTGATCTATATCAAGGATGTGCAGATCAGTGAGCAGGTGAATGAACACGGCGTCATGACAGTGCGTTTCCTCACGAGTGATAAGGTGGAAACAAAGGACGTTGTACGGTATCAGGGTTCAGAAGTCATTCTGCGGGTCAGGGACGATGAGAACGTGTTCTGCGGCATTTGCCGTGAGATACACCTGATCAGTCAGAATCAGTATGCAGAGATCGAAATGGCGGCTGTCACACTGTCTGTCAGGACAGACCAGGAGAAACGCACCAATGTCTTTCAGGATGAATCCAAGACTTTCGGGGACATAATGGCACAGGGGATTGGTCGGGAAAATAATAAATTTCTTGATTATGAGACGGGTCTGAAAGACATGAAAGTGGAGGAGATCCTTTCACAGAAGGACGAGACGGACTGGGTATTTGACCGGCGTGTGGCGAACCGCTTTCGGAAGCTGCTTTTTACCGACAGTAAGAGCAAGGGCGGCAAGGTTCATATCGGGAATATTCCGTTCCGCGTTTTGGACCCGGGTGTGGTACTGGACTGGTATGTCAACCGGAATGTGGACAAGGTAAGGAAGCTGCAGGGGAACAGTATCCCGCGCGCTTCCGTGTTTGAGTATGAGAACGTGGTACTGACGGTCAGTAACCTTGCCATAGGTGCAGGATGCGGGGTGGAATGGGACAACAGAACACAGATCGTAGTCCAAAGCAGGATAACCTGCAGGCGCGGGCTTCTGCAGAACGAGATAACCCTCGCTAACGCAGAGGGGCTTACTCCGTCTGAGGATCAGATTATGGAGGCAGGGAGCATTTCAAGGGTACTGAAGGGAACCGTGCATGCAGTCGAGGGAAACTATGTACAGGTAGAATTTGAAAACAAAGAGAAAAATCTCCAGTGGATACCCTATGTCCATACTGCCGGAAATTATTTCTATACCATGCCGGATGCAGGGGACAAAGTATCAGTGTATTATGAGGCTGTGAAAGGGGAAAAGGACAATGCCCGGGTGGTATGTACCGGAAGCTTCCATGAGAAGGACCACCAGGACTTTGCAAGATACCAGGATAAGATGCTGACCGCAAATAACCGCATGGTCAAATTCGGCAGCAAAACCCTGGAGCTTGTGGGAGACAGGGAGAAGTATGACGGCGGAAACGGAAAAAAGGCACAGATCATTCTGGATGACGATTATGGGATAGAGATATACAGCGCCAATGATATCGTGCTGAAGACGACGGACAAAGGGAATATCCTGATACAGGCGGCAGACAAAGGATTTAAAGGTCTGGATAAGGCAAAACAGGCATTCGACACTGCACATGCCATTGGGAACGCCATGTTTGTGGGAACCGGAGGCGGTCTGCCGGATACCGGCGCGCTTGTCAACACAAAAGCCGTAAGCTTCAATGACCTCAAGCAGGCTGTTAAGGACAACATAAAGGCTCCCCTCCGTCTGGTCGATACCCTGCAGAAGCTGGCGGAAGACATCGGCGGATCTGCAGGAACAGAGAGCGCAAAAAAGGCATCTAAAGGATTTCAGGAAGGCGTCGTGGATATCTTTGCGGCCAAAAAGCTTGTGCTCAATGTGGGAAAGTCAAGCATCACATTTGCCGATGGCATTATCCAGATTAAGGCGGACAAGTTCCGGCAGCTTGGCACAGACCACTCCATACTTCCCGGTATTGGGGGACTGATGGATGCGACAATCAACATGGCAGAGCTGGCGGACAATGTGGCAGGCGCACTGCCGGCAGACGGTGCATCCCCGGGAGCGGATGCAGTCGCACTGGTGCCGAGGAAGCGTGAGAAACCGATCACGGCGAGGGCGGCAGCGCAGAGGGCGAAGGCGTTCCAGACAGGTGCAAAGGGGGAGAAGACCACCGAGCCTGCTGGTACAGCAGTGGACAGCTCCTGTAAAGTGGATGACGATCAGGCTGTCAGGGATGCGGCAGGCGTAAATAACGGATTATTTGCGGAGGGTCCGCGTTATGAGCAGGAAGTGCAGGAGGTAAACCAGGATACAAGTACAACCCAGCAGGGGAAAGAGTATAAGAAGAACCAGATCCAAAAACCGGAGGGTGAAAACACAAGTGAGAAAAACGGTGACCCGATCGATATGGTAACGGGAAGCTACTTGATCGAGCAGTGCGACTTCATCATCAATGACGTCTGCGGGATCTATGCAGTAGAGCGGACCTATGAATCTGTGCTATCAGACAAGGATTCCCCTGTCGGGCGCGGCTGGACCCTGAGCCTGTTCAGCACTGCTTATGTGTTTGATGACAGGGTGGAGGTCGTGCTGCCTGATAACCGTACAGAGACTTTCCTGAAGACGGAGGACGGCTATAGGAACCGCAGGGGCGGCACGAAGCGCCTTGAGCTGTATGCGCAGGAGGACGGCT
>CAMWLV010000135.1 GCA_947175175.1 uncultured Lachnospiraceae bacterium | reverse complement strand
AGGTCACTTTCAAACTATTGATTGGTATGCGTGCCGAAGCACGCAAGGGGGTATAGAAAATGAGAACACTAAAGGAAGTACAGTGCGGGCAGACGGTGAAAGTGTCTAAGCTTAACGGTGAAGGACCTGTCAAGAGAAGGATCATGGATATGGGCATCACAAAGGGCGTGGAGGTCTTTGTGCGTAAGGTAGCACCGCTGGGAGATCCGGTGGAAGTAACTGTCAGGGGGTATGAGCTGTCTCTCAGGAAAGCTGATGCGGAGATGATTGTCGTAGAATAATTTTTTTGCCTATGAGTTAGTATAAGCTAATAAAAATGAGTATAATAAAATAATGAGTAGAAATAACAAACAAAACGGATACAGGTTTTATCCTATACAGGAGAAAGGAGTAAGGTATGTCAGTTAAAATAGCACTAGCAGGTAATCCAAACTGCGGCAAGACAACACTGTTTAATGCACTGACTGGTTCCAATCAGTTTGTGGGAAACTGGCCAGGTGTAACAGTTGAGAAAAAGGAGGGTAAGTGGAAGGGGGATAAGGAAGTAGTCATCATGGATCTTCCTGGTATTTATTCCCTGTCACCCTATACGCTGGAGGAGGTCGTTGCCAGAAATTATCTGATTGGCGAGAGACCAGACGCGGTCTTAAATATTGTGGATGGCACTAATATCGAGAGAAATCTCTATCTGTCGACACAGCTGATGGAGCTTGGAATCCCGGTGGTCATGGCGGTCAACATGGCGGATATACTGGAAAAAAACGGGGATAAGGTACATATTGATAAGCTTTCCAAAAAGCTTGGCTGTGAGGCGGTAGAAATCTCTGCATTGAAAGGAACGGGAGTGGACGAGGCAGTCAGAAAAACTGTTGCTGCAGCAAAGAAAAGGGCAGCGCTTCCAGTGCATACATTTGACGAGAAAGCAGAGAATATCATCACCGCGGTTGAGGATAAGCTCGGCGCAGGGATTCCGCAGGAGCAGAAAAGATTCTTTGCAATCAAACTTTTGGAGAAAGACGACAAGATTGCGAACCTTGTAAGCAATATTCCCGATGTAACCAGTGAAATCAAGGCATTGGAAGACGCTTTTGACGACGATACAGAGAGTATCATTACAAATGAAAGGTATGTGTATATTTCTGGTATCATCGATGACTGTATCACCAAAAAAAACAAGAATAAAGTGACAGTGTCAGATAAGATTGACCAGATTGTCACGAACAGATGGCTCGCGCTGCCAATCTTTGCAGTGGTGATGTTTTTGGTATATTATATATCTGTCACGACTGTGGGTACGTGGGTGACAGACTGGACGAATGATGTTCTGTTTGGGGAGATCATACCGCCAGTAATCGAGAGTGGGCTTGAGGCAATCGAATGTGCAGACTGGTTGTCAGGACTGATTCTTGACGGTATCGTGGCAGGTGTTGGCGCTGTGCTTGGCTTTGTGCCTCAGATGTTAGTGTTGTTCATATTCCTCGCATTTCTGGAAGCATGCGGATATATGGCGCGTGTGGCGTTCATCATGGACAGGATTTTCCGTAAGTTTGGTCTTTCAGGGAAATCATTTATCCCGATGCTGATCGGTTCCGGCTGTGGTGTTCCAGGTGTCATGGCATCAAGAACGATTGAGAATGACAGGGATCGCAAGATGACGATCATGACGACGACATTTGTTCCGTGTGGGGCGAAACTGCCGATCATCGCATTGATCGCAGGCGCGTTTTTTGACAACGCAGGCTGGGTGGCTTGGAGTGCTTATTTCGTAGGTATTGCGGCGATTATTTGTTCTGGTATTATTTTAAAGAAGACAAAGATGTTTGCAGGGGATCCGGCACCGTTTGTCATGGAGCTTCCTGCCTACCACATGCCGACAGTGGGCAATGTGCTCAGGAGCATGTGGGAGCGCGGCTGGTCATTTATCAAGAAGGCGGGGACGATCATTTTGTTATCGACAATCGTTTTATGGTTCCTGATGAGCTTTGGATGGACAGGGGAAGGCTTTGGAATGGTTGAGGAGCTAAACGAGAGTATTCTTGCAAAGATCGGCAGCGGTATTGCATGGTTTTTTGCACCGCTCGGCTGGACACAGGGCGGCGAAGGCTGGAAGATGGCTGTTGCAGCTGTCACAGGTCTGATTGCGAAAGAGAATGTCGTAGCGACATTCGGTATGCTGTTTGGCTTTGCGGAGGTTGCAGAGGACGGAGCGGAGATCTGGGGAAATCTTGCAGCAGTGATGACGCCGGTCGCAGCGTATGGATTCCTGGTATTTAACTTGCTGTGTGCACCATGTTTTGCAGCAATGGGCGCTATTAAGCGGGAAATGAACAATGTGAAGTGGTTCTGGTTTGCAATCGGTTATCAGTGTGGTCTTGCCTACATCGTTTCCATGTGTATTTA
Organism: uncultured Lachnospiraceae bacterium; assembly: GCA_947175175.1. Classification (GTDB taxonomy): domain Bacteria; phylum Bacillota; class Clostridia; order Lachnospirales; family Lachnospiraceae; genus COE1. The sequence goes on along the minus strand of CAMWLV010000135.1, from coordinate 9,819 downwards.
CCAGATTGGCACACTGGTTACTACAGGTGTATTTGGCATCGGAACGGCGATTGCATTTCTGTTTGTGCTGGCATTCATTTATCTGCTTGTCAGACCATACAAAGAGAGTACAACACTGAAATTCAATGGCGGCGGAAAAATGCTTGCCAAATAGTTCTTTTTCCTGAAAGGGGGATTATTTGTGGGAACGATGATTACTTTGGCAATATTGCTTACAGTTGTAGGTCTGGCTGTGCGCAGTATGGTTCGCGGCAAGAAAAGCGGAAAATCGCTGCAGTGCGGCGGCGACTGCAGCAAATGTAAGGGATGTCATTGATGTACTAATATTCCATTTGCTTATAGAAATACACAGACATACCGGTCGCAATCGTCCAGCCGATTGGCCATGCACACCAGATACCGATGGAACCAAACAGACTTGAGAAACCAAAAGCGAGGACGACGCGGAGAATCAAGTCGGTGAAGGTGGCTGCCATAAACGCTTTCATGGCACCGGCGCCTCGAAGTACCCCGTCTGTCACAAGCTTTGCTGACACAATGAAATAAAAGGGAGACAGAATCCACAGAAACTGCTTTCCGGTAAGCAAAGCCTCGGCGGAGGTTGAATCCATGAACAACAAGAGCAGGTATTGTCCAAAACAGACATACAGGAGAACGATCGGAACACAGATGCACCAGACCAGTTTGAGTCCGGCGCGATGACCGCTCTTTACTCTGTCTGGGATACCAGCGCCGATATTTTGGGCGGTAAAGTTAGATACGCCGTTTCCGAGTGTGGTGAAGGACGTAATCACAAGATTGTTGAGTTTTACAGCAGCGGAATATCCGGCAGTGACGCTGATGCCAAAGCTGTTGATGACACTCTGGATAAAGATATTTCCGACAGAGATAAAGGACTGCTGCAGGATGCTTGGTATGGCGATCACTGCAAGTTTTTTGAGCAGGGCTGATGAGAACAGCTCTGCTTTTTTGGCTGTCTGGATCGCTGTGAGCCTTTTTAAGATCAATAAGATCGAAAGAATGCAGCTGATCCCCTGGCACAGAAAGGTCGCCCATGCGACGCCTGCGATGCCCATGTCAAGGCATTTTACGAAGAGAATGTCAACCGCGATATTGGAGGTTGACGAGAATGCGAGGAAGTAAAATGGTGTCTTCGAGTCGCCGAGTGCAGAGAAAATTCCAGTTGCTATATTGTAAAAGAAAAGGAACGGAAGTCCCAGTATGTAAATGTCCATGTAGAGGGCGGAATCTGCCATGATCTCGGGCTGGGTTTTCATCTGTGCCAGAAGGGGGTCGCAGAACAGGAAGCCTAAAAACATCAGCAATGCACATAATACAGCACTCGAAATCAGGGTTGTATAGACGGCAGTTTTCATGCGGCAGTAATCCTTTGCCCCAAAAAACTGGGATACGATGACGGAACAGCCGATATTGCAGCCGAAAGCAAACGCGATAAAGATGAGTGTGACATTGTAGCTGTTGCCGACGGCGGCAAGTGCATTTTCACCGATAAATTTGCCGGCGACAAGGCTGTCTGCAATGTTGTAGAGCTGCTGGAAGATGATGCTGCCAAACATCGGGAGACAGAACTTCCAGAGTACAGTCTGTGGATTTCCCACTGTTAAATCTTTGTTCATACTTTTGCTCATAAAGAGGATCAGTCCTTTCTATAAAATAAATTGTGTATGTGTTTGCGAAACAATCCATTGTGTATTATAATAGGATGAAAGAAATATGACAAGTAATTTTACTCATTTTGAAGGAGAAGGCGATAATGAATATAAGACGTGCACAGGAGAAAGATATGGACGGAATCAACAGTCTGCTTTGTCAGGTGTTGATGGTACATCACAAGGGCAGACCGGATTTGTTTAAGGGGAATACGAAAAAGTATACGGATGAAGAGTTGAAAACATTGATCCACGATGATACGAGACCGATTTTTGTCGGGGTTGATGAGCTGGACAATGTGCTGGGTTATGCGTTCTGCGTATTTCAGCAGCATACAGGTGACAATATCCTGACAGATATCAGGACGCTGTATATCGATGACTTGTGTGTTGATGAGGGCAGGAGGGGGCAGCATATCGGGAAGACATTGTATGAACATGTGCTGAATTTTGCGAAAGAGCAAGGCTGCTATAATGTCACCTTGAACGTGTGGGCATGCAATGAGAGCGCCAGACGGTTTTATGAGAGCTGCGGGCTGGTGCCGCAGAAATTTGGAATGGAAAAGATCTTAAAAAATATATGACAAAAAGGGGACCGTTCGTCCCCTTTTTGCTACTCCGTCTTTTCACCCTCGATCAGATAATCACATGTGACGCCAAAGATATGTGCCAGAGCCCGGATTTCGATATCTGTCACATATCGCTTGTTTGTCTCTATGCGGGTAATGACATTTTTGTCCATGTCGTACCCGGCAAGCTGCAGCTTGCTGGATAAATCCCGCTGAGAGAGGTAATGTTCTTTTCTCAGCGCAATCAAACGTTTGCTGATCAGATTTTTTTCGCCAGAGCTTGTCTTTGGCTTGGGCATAATTAAAACCTTCTTTCTGTGAAACTGTATCACTTTTACAACCTAGCAATATCCATTTTAAAGGATAAACAATTTGAATAGGGTTGTAAAAACGGGACAAGATGGAATTATGGAGAAATGGAGAAAAAGGTCATGGAGAATAATCTGTTAGAAAAAATTGTCGAACCGCTGTTGGACTGGTATCACAAAAACAGCAGATGCCTTCCGTGGAGGGAGAACAGGGAGGCGTATCGCGTGTGGGTGTCGGAGATTATGCTGCAGCAGACGCGGGTGGAGGCGGTGATTCCGTACTATGAGCGGTTTATGAAGCGTTTTCCCACGATTGCATCACTTGCGGCATGTGAGGATGAGGAGTTGTTTAAATTGTGGGAGGGATTGGGGTATTATTCGCGCGCGCGGAATCTCAAGAAAGCGGCGCAGGTGATCTGTGCGCAGCATCAGGGGAACTTTCCGGAGGAATTTGAGGAGATCCTTGCATTACCGGGGATTGGCGCATATACAGCAGGCGCAATTTCGTCAATTGCTTTTGAAAAGGCAAAGGCGGCAGTCGACGGGAATGTTCTGCGCGTGATCACGAGACTGACACGGGACAGCCATGATATTTCGGATGCGAAGTTCCGCGGTCAGGTTACGGAGGAATTGGAAAAGATATATCCATCAGAAGGGCGGGGAGATTTCACGCAGAGCCTTATGGAGCTGGGGGCGGTGGTGTGCGTGCCAAACGGAGAACCCAGATGCGGGGAGTGTCCGCTAAGTTCATTGTGCAGGGCTTTCGGCAGTGGGACCCAGCTGCAGTATCCGGTGAAGAAAAAGAAAACTGCCCGCAAAGTTGAGCAGAGGACGGTGCTGATCTTGCAGTTACAGGACAAGACTGCCCTTCGGAAACGGGATGACAAGGGTATTCTGTCGGGCATGTGGGAACTGCCTAACATTGACGGAATCCTGGATGAACAGCAGGTCAGGCAATGGCTCGCAGAGAAAGCGCTTGCAGTTAAGGAAGTCAAGACACCTGTGAATGGTAAAAAACAGTTAAAACATGTTTTTACCCATATAGAATGGCATATGACATACTGGATCATCATATGTGAAAATGAGGGAAGTGATGATGAGATTATATGGGTGACAGCCGAACAGCTGGAAAATGAGATTGCGCTTCCAACTGCCTTCAAGAAGGTTTATCGGTCTGCGTGCATCACCTGAGGGGGGATATATTTTACTACAGCTCCTAATGGTGAATTTTGAGATTCAGATATAATCAATTTATGGATATGTATCATTAAATTATTGAATGTGTTATATATCAGTGATATAATTTTAGACATATTATCGTAACAGTCTGCTATGAGTTTTAAAGATAATGAGCAAGTGAGAGATTACATTATGAAACTAAGGAACTGTTCAGAAATATTCTGCGCAAGCTGCATATGTTATTTCTGAACAGTTCCTAAGTTATACTGGCGGTCAAAAAGACTGACCGCTCAGTATAAAGTGATGCACACAGCCGCAAATGCGCAATGCGCATAAGGAAATATGCCGCTTCGCGGCTGCGGCTGGCGCAATACTCACGGCAAATTTCATTTACCGTGAGTATATAATAAGCTATAGAAATTGTTGATTGACAAGGACATGAAGAAGATGGATTTACTCAAAGCAGCCCGGATGAGTCCAAACACTTTGGCAAAGTTGGGAAGAAATGAAGATGTCTCTATGGATGTACTCAGACGTATCTGTGAATATTTGCAGTGTGATGTTGGGGACATTATGGAAATGGTTCCAGAGAAAGACGGGGTATAGTTGATTGAACAGAAATAAATACAGTGCAGGAGCAGTAAAGTTTGCCTTGTGGTTTGTGGAGTTTCGCAAGGAGGTTCAACTTCTGGCGCAGGGAAGAACGTTTGATGAAATAAAAGCACTCAGCGCCCAGGAAAACATATTTGGCGCATCAACACCAGCAAGGGCGGCAATGATTCAATCCACTTTAACTGCGAGAATAAAGAATCTTGATTCGAGCTTTTATCCGCTTTTTATGGATAGCGATACAGCAACACAGAAATTATATGCACTGACGGGCAGCTTTGCCCAGGATACATTGTTTTTCGACTTTATGTATGAGGTTGTCAGGGAAAAGATGATTATTGGAACGGGTGTGCTTGCGGATGCTGACATTCGCATTTTTTTTAAGAATAAGCAGGCGCAGGATGAAATAGTTGCAAAGTGGACAGATCAGACACTGCAGAGACTTGGCAGGAGTTATAAGTCACAGCTTTATGAGGCTGGTCTTCTTGATGATAGGACAAGGGGGACAGAACGCAATCTATTAAAGCCAATTCTCGATCCGGCATTGAAACACTGGCTGGAAGATTATGGATATGGACAGATAGCCAAAGCATTGGAGGGAATCAGATAATGGCTGATTTAAGGGAACGTCTCGACAAAATGGAGGAAGCAATCCGTAAGCCTGCATTCAGGCAAAGCAGTGGCCGGGCAAATGAAGTGAATTATTGGATATTCGATTATCCACCGGAGAGAGAGTTGGAGGTCCGGGAGCGAATTAAGTATATGCAGAACAAGAATGCGAAGGGCAGTGAGGGATTTGATCTGGTGGTGTTTGATCTGTATGATATCATCATTGATTATCTTGATGAAAACAACTTCCTGGAGGATTGCTTTAAGTTTGAGAAGAAAAAGGGGTTGGAACGCATTGCCAAAGCGGTCAGTAACGCAATGAAAATCAATGATGATGACAGTTATATTGTGCAGTATATCAAGGATAACACCCCAGAAAATGCAGTGGTTTTTCTGACGGGAGTCGGAAAATGCTTTCCTATTTTGCGTTCCCATAAAGTGCTCAATAATTTACATCAGGCGTTTGTGCGGGTTCCGGTTGTGATGTTCTTTCCGGGAATCTATAACGAGCAGGAATTGATTCTGTTTGGCGAGATAAAAGATGACAATTATTACAGGGCTTTTAAGCTGGTAAAGTAGGAGGATTCATTATGCAGATTAAGGAAATGTTTTCCAAACCGATAGACCGGGAGATTCAGGGTGTCATTATTGTAGGCCAAGGCGAGGAAACCGGAGTCTTGCAGGAACTTGAAGAATATGTGGTTACCAGAGAACTGCAAAAGCATTTTGCAGAGTTTTTTGAAGCATATAAGAAGGGTATTGTAGGAAATACAAATGAAATCGGTGTATGGATATCTGGTTTCTTTGGAAGTGGTAAATCCCACTTTTTGAAAATACTGTCCTATATCCTGGCGAATCAGGAAATTGATGGAAAGAGGGCAATTGATTTCTTTGAAGAGGATCACAAAATATCGGATGCATTCGTATTGGCGGACATGAAATTAGCTGCGGAAACGCCGACGGATGTGGTGCTTTTTAACATTGATTCCAAAAGTGACAGCAATAGTAAGCAGAATAAAGATGCAATTGTCAATGTGTTCTTAAAAGTATTTAATGAGATGCGAGGTTTTTGTGGAAGCATGCCGCATCTTGCAGATTTGGAAAGCCAGCTCAGCGATGTAGGTAAATATGAGGTCTTTAAGGATGCGTTTGCGGATGAATACGGCTCTGAGTGGGAGGAATCACGTCACAAATTTGATTTTATTCAGGATGATGTGGTCGAGGCACTTGTAAAGATTGACTTTATGAGTGAGGCGGCCGCAAGGAATTGGTGCGAGAAGGCAGCGGAAACTTATCGGATCAGCATTGAGGACTTTGCAAAGCGTGTAAAGGCATATATCGATCAGAAAGGTGAGAATCATCATGTTGTATTCATGGTGGATGAGGTGGGGCAGTATATTGGTGATGATTCTAACCTGATGCTGAATCTTCAGACTGTAAGAGAGGAACTTTCCAAGGAATGTAAGGGGAAAGCATGGGTTGTAGTGACGAGTCAGCAGGATGTAGATTCCATTATGAAAGTAAAGGGTAATGACTTCTCTAAGATTCAGGGACGATTTGCGACAAGACTTGCCCTGTCTTCCGCAAATGTAGATGAAGTCATTAAAAAGAGAATATTGGAGAAGAATGATACCGGTGCGCAGACATTGAGACTTCTTTATGAGCAGAAAGCAACGATTATCAAGAACCTTATTGTATTCAACGATGGTGTGGAGAAGAAACTTTATACAGATGAATATGATTTTGCGTTATGTTATCCGTTTGTACCATATCAGTTTAATCTTCTTGCGAGTGTGTTGACTTCCATTCGCACCCATGGCGCATCTGGTAAACATTTGTCTGAGGGAGAGCGTTCCATGCTTGCGCTCTTTAAAGAATCAGCTGTTAAAATTATGGACCAGTCCGAGGGCGCAATTGTGCCGTTTTACCGCTTCTATGACGCTTTGGAGAACTTTCGTGATCATAGTCATAGAAGTGTTATTATTCGCGCCTATGATAACAGCAAGATCAATTCAGAGAAAAAGACTTCTGATGTATTTGCCATCAATGTATTGAAAACACTCTTTATGATTAAGTATATACTTGAGATTGAGGCAAATGTGGATAATATTACAAGCCTTATGATCAGCAACATTGATGATGATCGTATTGTTTTGAAGGATAAAGTTGAGGTGGCATTAAAAACACTTCAGCAACAGATGCTTATTCAAAAGAATGGCGGCATCTATGTGTTCCTTACAGATGAAGAACAGGAAATCAACCGTGAGATTAACAACCAGAATGTGGAGATGGCAGAGGTTATTAACAAAGTATCAGAAATGATTTTTGAGGATATTTTTTCTGATAAGCGGTATCGTTATCCGGCACCTGCTGGTGATGCTGCGTTTCATGGTCGATATACGTTCCCATTTAATCAAACGGTGGACGACAGACCATATAAATCCAACCAGAATTATGATATAGGACTGCGTATTCTGACCCCGTGGTACGAGGGTGGCAATGATGATGCAACTCTTCGCATGATGTCAGGGATAGGGAGAGAAGTACTTGTGCTTTTGCCAAATGATTCTGCGTTTCTTGATGAGCTGATGACTTATCTGAAAATCGAGAAGTTCCTACGGCTGGGTACTTCAACACAGCTGACGAAATATGAGACAATCAAAGAAGCAAAGCGCGTGGAAATGCGAGAACGCAATGCAAATGCAAAGCTTTATCTGACAGAAGGATTGAAAGAAGCAACAATCTATGTAAATGGTGACGCAGCCCATCTGTCTGCAAAGGAAGTAACAGGGCGCATCAATGAAGCGATCAGTCGTCTTGTGCAGATAGTTTACCACAAGTTGTCTTATATTGATGTTGCAATGGATGAAGTGTCTGTTCGCAAGATGTTCCAGACGAGCAATCAGATGCGTTTGAACTTCGATGAAGGGACAGAGCCAAACGTCCATGCGCTTGATGATGTGCTGAATTATATCAAGGGGAATACGGATATTCATATCAAGACTTCTATGAAAACGATAAAAGACCGCTTTATGCGTGCGCCTTATGGGTTTGTCGAGGATGATATATATTGGCTTATTGCAAGACTGTTTGGACGTGGTGACTTGACTTTTACTGTAAATGGGGCAATCGTGACACGGATGAATAAATCTGGTGATGAGATTGTAGATTATATTACCAAGAAACAGTATATAGATAAGCTTTTGATGGAAGTGAGAATCCGGGTATCTGAAAAGGATAAGAAAGCAGTACAGAAAGTCATTAAGGAATTGTTTGGAGCATCTCTGGTATCAGAAGATGAAGATACTGGCATGCGCAATTTTCAGAATTTTGCACAGAAACGTATATTTGAAATGGAAAAGTTGGAAAGCAATTACCAGCATTATACATATCCGGGAAAGAAAGTGATCGATGGGGGTAAGAAATTATTGAATGCTGTGGCGCAGATTTCTGAACCAAAAGAATTTTATGAGTATGTTTCAAAGCATCAGGATGATTTTCTTGACTATGCTGAAGACTATGAGCCTGTCAAGTCCTTCTTTGGCGGGGAGCAGCAGCAGATTTTTATGAGAGCATTCGATATGCTTGCGATTTATGATGACAGTAAGACGTATATTGTAGATGAAGAGCTTGAAAGAATTGCTGAGCAAATGAGGTCAATCGTAAAAAAGGATATGCCCTATAGGGATATCCCGCAGCTTCCTGACCTTCGCAAGAAATTTATGGACGCATATTCAAAAGTGTTGGAATCAGCCTTGGCACCGGTAATGCAGTCTATTGAAGCGGCAAAAGACAGAGTCGTGGAGGTCGTTGATGCGAAAGCTTATGCAGCAGAGAAGAGACAGAAGTATATTGAACTCTTCCTTGAAATCAGCGACGGAGCCGGAACGTGCAGCAATGTTTCAGTTCTCAGAAGCTATGCAGATAAAGCAGAGGCGTTGAAAATCCGTCTTTTGAATGAAATGGATGCTATGGATGCCGAAATATTAAGAAAAAAGGCAGAAGAGGAAGAAAAAAAGAGGACTCCGGATGGCGGGTCTGTTGACATTGTTGTAAAAGTTCCGATTAAGAAAACCAAGAATGTCACCATAAAGAATATTACACATACATCATCGTGGCGGATAGAGAGCGCGGAAGATGTTGAGAAATGTGTAAATCAGCTTCGAAAGTCATTGATGGAAGAACTGGATGGAAATGATATTGTAAATGTGGAGTTTTGATAGGAAAATCAGTGGATTTGATAGAAGGAACTGCATTATTGTTTGTGTAAATGGAATAATATTAGGAGTAGGATAAAATGGGCGAATATACATTGAAAAAAAGTGAACAGGAAGATTTAGAAAAGTTATGTGATATTGCAAAAGATCAAAATAATTCTATCAATTTCAATTTGGTCTATATGACTATGAGACTGACAGATGAAAATTATGATCAGATTATGAAATATTTCTCGGAACGAGGTATCTCAATGATTCAAGATGATGTTGAGCCGGATGTTACCGCATATATCTGTAAAGGGGAGAAAATCCGACCTTTTGATCCTTCTAAGATAGATATTACTATGAAGCCGCTGACGTTAGACTCCCTGCTGAAGCGTATACAGAAGGAGGAGATCGAATTTGATTCTTCTTTTCAGAGGAAAGCTGGTCTGTGGAATGAAAAACAAAAAAGTCAGCTAATAGAGTCTATTTTCCTGCGGATTCCGTTGCCGGCATTTTATTTTGATGCTTCGGATGAAGACAAATGGCTTGTTATAGATGGATTACAGCGAGTGACGACCTTTAAACAGTTTGTGGTAGATAAAACTTTGATGCTGCAGGAAATGGAATTTTTTCCTGAATTGAATGGATGTCTTTACGATCAGCTTCCCAGGGC
>CAMWLV010000134.1 GCA_947175175.1 uncultured Lachnospiraceae bacterium | reverse complement strand
ATGGTGCGAAACAGGCGGTTCACAATTCTAATTTCTGACCGGATGGAGTACTAGGTTGAACTGTATCCGTTTTATTCAGAGCTTCCGCGTCTGTATCTCTGAAACTCCGGCATACTGAGGAGTTTTGCGATAAAAGTGAGTGTGAAGAACAAAATCGCGGTGTCGATTGGCAGCATGATGATATTTTTGATCACGCGTGCGGGCAGGATCGCCATAAATGCATTTCCATTCAGGATGGCAATCCACAACGTGTTCAGACCGCAGTTCACGATTGCTTTTGTCAAAAATTCTGAGATGAGAATACGCCATATCTTTATAGGTTTTTTGTAAAGGACAATGCCGTAGATCACACCCGCGGCCATGACATTGAATGTGTAGCCGAAGAAAAAAGCGCCGCCGTCGGGTTTCAGCAGGTATTTCAGGATATCGAGCATTGCGCCAAAGACGGCACCAACCCATGGACCGAACAGGTATTCCACGACGCGGTTTGGAAGTCCAGAAAAGCCGATGCGGATGTTTGGCGTGATAAAGATGGAAGTGGTGTAGTTGAGCACGACAGCCAGTGCTGCCATCAGACCGCACAGGACGAGATTGTGTGTGGCTTTCAGCTCCTTGAAGGAATCGGAATAAAGTCTTGAGTTGAGTTTCTTGATTTTTTGCATAAAAACAGCCTCCTTTATGCAGCAACCGGAAACTACACAAATGAGACTTAAGAAATCAGAAAATGGATCTGCAATCTTAAACAGTCAAATATGTAGCAGCGGGATGCGAACCCCGTACCGCAAAACAGGATGGGAAACATTCTGTTTTTTCGTCCCTGTGACAACTCCCTGTTCACAAGGCACTTGACGCACGTGATTCTACTCTGCACAATTTATAGAATTTGTATGTTGTAACAATCGAACTATACAACAATACAGGGAATTTGTAAAGAGGAAATTTAATTGGAAATTTTTTAATAGAAAGAACTTGCAATACGAACACATGTGTGGTAAAATAAATTCATTCGTTAAGAAACTTCCGAGAGATAAAAGGAGAGAAGTTCCCAATAAATAATCTACAAGAGCATGAAAAACGAGATGGAGACGCAAATGAATACACAGATTTATACAATGATAGCGATTATGGCAGGCATCGTGCTGGCAGCGGTATTGGGCGTGCTGCTCTGCCGACAGTATCGGAAATATGCCAGAAGAAGAGAGCTGGACACTATGGACGGCTTTGATTTTGAATATTATTGCGCGGATTTATTGGCGGCAAACGGGTTTGTTGATGTGAAGGTCACGCGCAGCAGCGGGGATTACGGCGTTGATATTCTTGCGGAGAAGGATGGGGTGACGTATGCGGTTCAGTGCAAGCGCTATACAGGGCTTGTGGGCATTAAGGCGGTTCAGGAAGCTTACGCGGGAAGGGATTACTATGACAGGATGGTTGGTGCGGTGTTGACGAACCAGTATTTTACAAAACCAGCGGTGCAGGCGGCACGGAAGCTGAAGATCCTATTGTGGGACAGGGATTATTTACAGGCACTGGAAAAAGATTAAATGAGAGGGATAGATATGGATTCAGAAGAAACACTTTTGAGAAAGCGTCTAGGAGAGCTGGCGGATAAAGCTTATAATAACAGTCAATATTTATTTACAGGTTTTCTGTCGGCGGCGGAGCTTGACACGTATTACGGCATGGAGAGGGAGCTCTCCTATGTACCAGTCACTGTGTTTGGCGGCACAGCTGACTGCGAGCGTGTGATGCTGCGCTTTGGGAGTGAGGAACTTTGTGGGTATGAGGAGGATTTTCCGATTCAGTGCATTGAGATTTCACCTCTTGTCGAGAAGTTCGGCGAGGAGCTTGGGCATAGGGATTATCTGGGGGCGCTGATGAATCTAGGCATTGAGCGCAGTACGCTCGGGGATATCATCATTGTCGGAAAACGTGCTTTTTTATTCTGCGCAGAGAAGATGGCGCCATATATCATAGAGAATCTGGACAAAGTCAGGCATACGAATGTAAGATGCCAGATCGCAGAGAACATACCAGAGAGCACGATCACAAGGCTGGAGCGAAAGACAGTGCAGGTCAGTGCAGCGCGCGCTGACAGCATTATTGCGAAGATATACAATCTGTCGAGAAGTGGGAGCGTGGAACTTTTTCGGGCAAAAAAGGTCTTTGTAAACGGCAGGTTAAATGAAAATAACGGCGGTCAGTTGAAACCGGGGGACAAAGTATCCGTGCGTGGATTCGGCAGGTTTCAGTTTATGGAAATATCAGGCGAGACACGCAAAGGAAAGCTGAATGCGGTGGTGGAGGTTTCTTGTTAAATTGTTAGATTATAAGTTGATTTGTATAATTCGATACTAAACTTGTATAAAGATATCTTTTTTAAAATACCCCATTGATTTATTTTGCAATCGTGATATGATAGCATTTCGAGAAAGTATAGAACAGAGGAGTATAGTTTGAAAGAAAGTCACTTTCAAACTATTGATTGGTATGCGTGCCGAAGCACGCATGGGGGTATAAGTATGGAAAAGCAGGCAGTTTACAGTATGACGGAGGGAAGTCCGGCAAGGCTTCTTCTCAAATTCACGATTCCAATGTTGATTGGAAATTTATTTCAGCAGTTTTATAACATGGTTGATTCGATCGTGGTAGGGCGGTTTGTGGGAGCAAATGCGCTTGCGGCAGTAGGGGCAACAGGTTCCTTGAATTTTCTGCTGTTTGCCATGAGCTTTGGAATCTCGGCAGGTGTGGGTGTTGTGGTATCACAGTATTTCGGTGCAGGCAGTATGGATATGGTGGAGAAGAGTATCATCAATGGTATGTATCTGTTGGCTGCGGTTTCTGTCATAATGGGAATGACTGGCATTACTGCGGCAAGATTGGTGCTCACAGCGCTTGACACGCCAGAGATTATTCTTGATGATGCGGTTACGTATATGCGCGTTTCGTGCGCCGGGATATTGGCTATTGCGGCGTACAATGGGGTGGCTTCGGTGCTGCGTGCGTTGGGTGATTCCAAGACACCATTGTATTTTATGGTGGTAGCATGTTTTGTCAATATCGGACTTGATCTGTTGTTTGTCATTGTGTTTGGCTGGTCTGTATTCGGTGTGGCGCTTGCTACGGTGATCGCGCAGCTGGTGGCTGCAATAGGGGCGTTTTCATATGCGCTGCACAAGATATCCTATTTTCGGATCAAGAAGGAAAATCGTCCTGTCCGAAAAGATATTATGGTGCGCTGTTTCAGACTGGGACTGCCGATTGCGCTTCAGAACGCCCTGATTGCATTTTCCTGTATTTTTCTGCAGAAAGTGGTCAATGGTTTTGGAGAAAATGTAGTTGCCGCGAACACAGCACTTGGACGTATCGAACAGCTCGTACAACAGCCATACAATTCACTCGGCGCAGCACTTACGTCCTATACTGGACAGAATATTGGAGCTGGAAAGATTGACAGGGTAAAACAGGGATACAAGGCAGGTTTTCGAAGTGTTATCGTCTTTAGCATCATTATGCTGATTCCATGTCAGCTGCTGGGGGAGCAGATTGTAGGTGTGTTTGTGACAGAGCCAGAGGTTATCGCAATCGGTGCAAGGGGGCTTTCCATCACGAGCTGTTTCTACTTTTTTCTGGGTATGATTTATGTGGCAAGGAGTGTATTGAATGGAGCAGGAGATGCCGCTTTTGCCATGATTAATGGGCTGATGGAGGTAGCCGGGCGTGTCGGTTTTGCCATACCACTCACGAAAATACCGTTTATCGGAGTATGGGGAATCTTTCTTACTACAGGATTGACATGGGCGCTGACCGGCATTGTGAGCATGGGGCGATACCATAAGGGTAAATGGGAATTTAAAGGGATTTCATAAGACAATGCTTTACTTGTCAGATAAATGCGTGTAGAATATTGAGAGAGGATAAAGGAAAAACAGGAAAAGGGACAATAGGAATATGGAAGTATGATAATCTTGAAACAATATAAAAAATTTCATAAATACATTGTCTGTTATTTTATTCTGGCAGTCATACTTGTGACTAGTTCCTGTGGAAGCCAGGGAAAGGCACCGCAGTCAGATCCGCATCTGGGAAGTGGAACGGAAACCACAGACATGGCACAGCCGTCTGGTTCTGCACAGAATGATAGTTATGGCTCTGTACTTGCGTCGTATGGAGTAGTACTGCCTGTGAGCAGACCGAGTATCTATGTCGATGCGGCAGGATATGTGACTGGCAGGGAAAAAAAAGTGATCTTTGCAGGAGATAGTTATGGAGAGACCTTCGATGTGGTGCGGCGTCAGGATGGAGAGGTGGTCTATACAGGAAGAATACCGCGTGGTAAAGAGGATCTGCTGAGCGGACAGGTTCTCAGCGTGGGGGATTTTACGGCTTTTGATGAACCAGGGACATATTACATTCACACAGATATTGTGGGACAGTCTTATTTGTTCAGTATTGCCGAGGATACTTATGAGAATCTGTTTTTGAGTATGTTAAAAAATATTTCCAATGCAGACATGCAGGAAAGCCCAGAAGGTGTATGCGATGTGAGCTTCGGAATGCATGCGGCGATGTATGCGCTGCAGTGCAATGGTTCACTTTTTGAGGCAGCATATCAGCATTTAGATAAAAGCGAGCAGGATAAGCAGCTCGTTACACAGTTATTGTATATGGGAAAATGGCTGAGTTCCAGACAGAAAAGCGATGGGAGTTTATATGACAATTATGAGGCAACGGCGGCATATTGTGGAATTATGGCGATGAGCTGGGATATGTTTGGGCGTTATGAGGCAAATGTGGCCAGGGAGTACCAACAAGCGGCAGATGCGGCGTGGGAGTGGATTGAGCAGCATTCCTGTGAGACTGACAGCGAAAGGAATGCGAAGTTTTATGCAGCAGCGCAGCTTTTTAAGGCAGATGGCGGTGAGAAGTACAAGATCATCGCGGAGGAGTTTTAGCGGGCGAAGGGAGAAGACTATTCCAGTGAGCGGTTTGTCTTTTACGGTGTATTGGCATATATCAGCGCGGAAAAAGGCACCAATCGGGATCTTGGCACATATATTATGAAGGATATGGTAGACCGGGTGGAAGCAATCTGTGAGGAGGTTAAGCAGGATGGCATCTTTGGTACTGGCACAAGGACGGCAGAGGAGAATATGTCTAATATGCTCCACTTAAGTTTTGTGAATTATCTGACACCCAGCAAGGAATATACTGTTATTATCGAGAATACCATACAATATATGGGAGGTCTTAATGAAAATGGTATCAGCTATATGGGGGCGGATGGCACACAGTTACAGAGCTTTGAGTGGAAGTGAATCATGCTTCTGAGCATGAGTGATATGATCAGTAATATCAATGAATTAGAAAATAAGGCGTTTAGCGGAATGGAGAATTGAAATGAAAATCGTTATTTTGGCAGGCGGAATCAGTACAGAGCGCGATGTGTCGCTGGTTACGGGTTCCATGATTTATCATGCGCTCAGGAAAAAAGGACATGAACCTGTGCTTTTGGATGTGTACCTTGGATATGAGGGGGAAATTGATAATATTTTTGCAATAGACAAGGACTGGAGCGAGAATTTTGGCAGGATATCAGAAATTAATCCAGATATCAGCGCAGTGAAGGCACGCCGGAAGGATAATCCGGATTGTGTCATAGGACCAAATGTGATCCCAATCTGTTCTCAGGCAGATATTGTCTTTCTGGCGCTTCATGGACAGAATGGCGAGGATGGGAAGATACAGGCAATGTTTGATCTTCTGGATATCAAATACACAGGTACAGATTATCTGTCCAGCGCACTTGCCATGGATAAGGCGATTTCGAAAGAACTTTTCCACAAATATAAAATATCTACGCCAAAGGGTATCACGATCTGTGAAAATGAGCAGCAGATGATCGATACATGGAACATTTTCCCCTGTATCGTGAAGGTAAATTGTGGTGGTTCGAGTGTAGGTGTCTATCGCGCAGATGACAAGAACCAGCTTGGCGAAGCGCTTGAAAAAGCGTTTGGTTTTGAGGACAGAGTGATCATTGAGCAGTATATAGATGGGCGTGAGTTCTCGATTGGCGTCATCGACGGGAAAGCGCTTCCTGTGATCGAGATTGCACCCAAGGTAGGATTCTATGACTATAAAAGTAAGTATCAGGCGGGATCGACGGTGGAAACTTGTCCGGCAGAACTCGACGCGAATGTGACGAAAGCAATGCAGTCCTGTGCAGAGACAGTTTACAGGGCACTGCGGTTAAAGACGTATGCCCGTATGGATTTTCGCATGGACAATGAGTATAAATTTTACTGTCTGGAGGCAAATACACTGCCTGGCATGACCCCGACGTCACTGATTCCGCAGGAGGCGGCAGCTGTGGGGATGAGCTTTGAGGATTTGTGCCAGCGGATTATTGACAGCTCTATGCAAAAATATAAATAATCATGAAATTATTGGAGGGGCTGTCATGAGAAATATGACATTAAAAAAAATCGCGGCGGCAGTAAACGGTGTTCTTTATACGGAGGGAATGTCGTCTATTGTCGATGTGAATACGACAGAAGTGCAAGGAGTAGTGCTCGATTCGCGGAAGGTTGAGAAGGATTATATTTTTATCGCGACGCGTGGCGAGCGTGTGGACGGACATAACTTTATTGATCAGGTGTTTGATTCTGGCGCGATGGGGGTAATCTGCGAGAAAGCGCCTGCTCACCCAAAGGGCGCCTGTATTGTCGTAGAGGACAGTTTTCAGGCGTTGAAGGATGTGGCGGAGTATTACAGAGCGCAGCTTGACATCAAGGTGGTAGGTATCACGGGAAGCGTCGGCAAGACCAGCACAAAAGAATTTGTGGCAAGTGTGTTGTCGAAAGGCTTTCGGGTATTAAAGACGGAAGGAAATTTTAACAATGAGGTAGGACTTCCGCTGACAGTGCTTCAGATCCGTGAGGATTGCGAGATTGCGGTCTTGGAGATGGGCATTAGTGATTTCGGTGAGATGCACAGATTGAGTAAGATCGCAAGACCAGACATGTGCCTGATTACCAATATTGGCCAGTGCCATCTGGAAAATCTTGGAACAAGAGATGGGATACTCAAAGCCAAGACAGAAATTTTTGACTTTATGCAGGAGGGCGGTCAGATTTGTCTGAATGGCGATGATGACAAGCTGGCAACGATCAGGGAAGTCAAAGGAAGTGTTCCATTCTTTTTTGGAAATGGGAACAATAGTACGGTTTATGCAGACAATTATGAGAATAGGGGACTGATTGGCAGCAGGGCGCGGATCCATATCAGGAAAGCGTTTGGGGGAGCTGGTGCGGAGGCTGTTTTCGAGGCGGAGATACCACTTCCCGGTGAGCATATGCTGTACAATGCGCTTGCAGCGACGGCGGTGGGGGTGCTTTTTGGACTGTCAATGCAGCAGATTCAGGCTGGAATCAGGGAGGTGGAGGCTGTCGGCGGCAGAAGTCATGTGATTTGCACTGACAGGCTCACATTGATTGACGACTGCTACAATGCAAATCCTGTCTCGATGAAGGCGGCGATCGATCTTCTCCATATGACGGATGCTTCAGATCTGACAGAGAAGTCAAAATGTATTCAAAGTGCACGCAAAGTTGCAATTTTCGGGGATATGTTTGAGCTTGGAGTCGATGAGGCAGCATTGCATCATGAGGTTGGCGTCTATGCGGCCAAGAAGAATATCGATGTGATCATCTGTGTCGGAAAATTGTGTAAAAATATGTATGATGGTGCGAAGAGTGTGGATAACACAGAGATAAAGCTTTATTATTACATGGATAAAGAAGCACTGTTTGCGGATATTGCAGATATCATTCACAAGAGAGATATCGTGCTTGTAAAGGCTTCACATGGTATGCAATTTGAGAAGATTATTGAGAAGTTGTCATAAATAGTCTTACAATTATATTCTTTACTCCTTGCACAATTGGTTATAATAAAATTATAGTATAAACAGTATTTAGGATCTGTAGGAAAATAATTGTTATATCCTATGTATTTTGCATCAGTTCAATTTCTATAGCCTTCTGTGTAGAGAAAGAAGGGTGATTGTATGACAGGCAGAGAAGTAGTAAACCTAATTCATATTCTACGCGAAAAGGGCATAGACAGCAATGAAATACTTGAAATCATAGAGTATATCGAAACATATGAACCAAGGGAAGATAACAGTAGTATGCGGGTAAAAATAGTAAACCGGAAACCTTTACAAATTGTAAGGTCTCCGGTTTTTTGTTATATATTCTCCTTGTTTTTGTTGTACGTTTCCATAATAATACTCTGCACATAAGGAGCAAGCTTTTTCTGCTGCTCCTTGGGGAGTTCTTTAATATAAATCGGCTTGCCGTACTCAATGATAACATGTGCTTTTTTAATCCAGGGGAACTGATTTTCGAAGACGGCAGCACTGTTGTTAATCGTCATAGGAACAATCGGACAGTTTGCTTTTGCGGCAATTTTGAAGCTTCCTTCGTGAAAGGGGAGCAGCGTGCCCTCCTCTTTATTTCGGGTTCCCTCGGGGAAGATGCAGATGGACTTGCCGTTCTTCATCAGATCGATCGCCGCAAGGATGGTCTGCATTCCCGCTTTGATATTTTCACGGTCAAGAAACAGGCAGTGGAGGTTGCACATCCAGATATTTAGCAGAGGAACCTTTTCCATGCTTTTTTTGGCAATATAGCCAGTGGGACGCGGGACGCGGATATAGGTCAGTACAACATCAAAAAAACTTCTGTGATTTCCGATATAGAGAACAGGCGTATCTGTCGGAATATTTTCTTCGCCGATATAATCCACTTTAGTGCCTGCAAGAAAGCGCACGCACCGGAATGCCCAGTTGACGATTGCCAGACTAGAGCGGCTCTTGACATCAGGATTATATTTGCCAATGATCCATTCTATCAACATAATCGGCATGCTCAGTATCAGAAACAAAATGACAAAGCCTGCCACAAGAATCAATCGAATCATAAAAATACCATACCTTTCCCAAAGATTATACTAATGAATATATCTTATACATTTTTGCAGGTAAAATCAACCAAAAACGTATATCTTTTTGAATTATGACATAATTATAGATAAAGGAAATCGCTATTGCTATTTTTTAGGAGGAAAAATGGACATATTTATGGATTTTATGCATTTGATGAAAAAGGGAAAGAGAAAGATTGTACTTACAATGCTGACTGTGTTCCTGATCTTGGGAACTCTTGGCTGCAGTACTGAGGATGAGATACCAGAGGACAAAATCAAGGATATTGATTTCACTGTGGTTGGGGAGGATCAGCAGCCGGATTCGCTGAAGGATATTATCGCGGAGAAGTACACGGACACGTTTCAGATTAGTTATACGCTTGGAGAGGATCTCTACATAGCAGTCGGATACGGTGAACAGCCAAGCGGCGGATATAGTATCAGTGTCAACGCGTTTTATGAGACAGCGGATACATTGGTCATTGACACGACGTTGATTGGACCAGGGAAGGCAGAGAATGTGACAAAGACGCCAACGCGTCCATATATTGTGGTAAAGACAAAGAATATTGCGGATAAGATGATAGAATTTAAGTAAAATATGTGATATACTGTCCATAAAAACGAATGCTTCCGAGTTTGCACTGCGGCAGTATTTGTGGGTAGTAAATGAAAACGAGAGGTACAAAGAGATGATGTTGATAAAAAACGGCACGGTTATTGATCCGGCAAATAATGTAGAGCAGCTTGCAGACGTTCTGATAGAAGATGGGGTAATTGTGAAAATAGCAGATAAGATAGACAAAGCTGTCTTACAGGAAGTAAACAGTGAGTGCGATGCTGCGTGTGAGATAGTTGATGCGTCTGGCTGTATTGTGGCGCCTGGGTTAGTGGATGTGCACGTACATTTCCGCGATCCGGGCTTTACGCACAAGGAGAATATTGAGACAGGCGCCAAAGCTGCGCTGAAAGGCGGATTTACGAGTGTGGTGCTGATGGCAAACACAAAACCCGTAGTAGACAATGTCGATACACTGACATATGTTATTGAAAAGGGGAAAAAGACGGATTTAAAGATATATACTTGTGCCACTGTGACTAAGGGAATGGCAGGAAAGGAACTGACGGACATGGATGCGCTGCTGGCGAAAGGTTCCGTGGGATTTACTGACGATGGAATTCCGATTATGGATGTGGAATTGATGGAGTGTGCCATGACAAAGGCTGCATTGTTAAGTGTACCAATCAGCCTTCATGAAGAAAATCCGGAACTGATTTCAAATAATGGCGTGAACAGAGGAAAGGCGTCAGCGTATTATGGGATTGGCGGTTCACCAAGGGAGGCGGAGATATCGCTGATCAGGCGTGATCTGGAGATTGCATTAAAAACGGGTGCTATTTTAAATATCCAGCATATCAGCACAAAGGAGGGCGTGGAGCTTGTAAGGCAGGCGAAGAAGAAAGCGGCAGCCATGGGCAGGAACAATATCCATGCAGAAGCGACACCGCATCATTTCAGTCTGACAGAGGAGGCAGTGATTCAATATGGAACGCTTGCTAAGATGAATCCGCCGCTGCGTGAGGAAGCCGACAGACAGGCAATTATTGAAGGGCTGGAAGATGGGACGATTGATATCATTGCAACAGACCATGCTCCGCACAGTAAAGCAGAAAAAGAAAAGCCAATTACTGAGGCGCCGAGCGGCATTATTGGTCTGGAGACGGCACTTGCGCTTGGCATCACGAATCTTGTTGACAAGAATCATCTTTCCATGATGCAATTGATCGAGAGAATGTCAGCAAATCCTGCGAAAATGTATGGACTTTCCGCAGGGACATTGTCGGAGGGAAGGGCTGCCGACCTTGTGATTTTTGATACCAATGCATCACAGGTCATGAAGGATTTCGTATCAAAGTCTTCCAATTCCCCGTTTGCCGGTCAGACATTGAAGGGTGTTGTGAAATATACGATTGTGAACGGAACGATTCAATATTGCTATGGAGCTGTCATGAAATAACTTTCAATTTTGACGCAGAATAAATTCACACAGGCTAGGCGGAGGAGTGAGGCGTACTGGACGTACGCCGATTGACGACAACGACGCATGTGTGGATTTAGACAAGTCAAAATGAAAGGTTATTTCGTGACAGATCCTATGTTCCATCGCGCATTGCGCTCGGCGTCATGCCATAAACTTTCTTAAATGCACGTCTGAATGAATTTGCGTTATTGTAGCCTACAGAGAGGTATAATTCATTCAGACTGATATCGGTCTCGCGTATCAGTCTGGAAGCCTCGCTCAGGCGCACATTTTCCAGATAAGTTGAGAAATTCACCCCCCGTTTTTCCTTGAAGAGATGGGAGAAGTAACTTTCTGATATCTGAAATTCATCTGAAATCTTGTTGAGTCCCATGGAAGGATCGGTATAGTTGTCATGGATATATTTTTCAATCGTAGAGATTAAATCGGAGTCGTCCGTCTTAAGGGTAAAAAGTTCGCAGAGTTTTAGGGCGATATCTTCACAGAGTTTAAAGGAAACATGTTGGTTAAAGGATTCATCCAGCCACTTGATTACCTCGGCTGATGTACTTTGTGGGAGTGCAAATCTAGCTTTCAGCAAAGTATTTCGGATATCAGACAGCAAAAACTGTACCATGTTGATGGGAAGAGAACGCTCCTCGATATTTTCCTGATGCAGCAGATTAAAGAGCTCCAATACCTGTGGTGTGTTGCCTGTTGTGATAAAATGAATCAGTTTTGTCGATAGTTCCGTCGGATAGTAAAATGCGCTGGAATCCTTCTTGATAAATTCATACGGGAAGAAGATATAATTTTTGCTGGTATAGTTGACTGCTTCCATAGCCTGCTGGTAGGATTCCCACACATTTAAAATATCATCTGTATTTTTACCGATACCCGCAAAGAGCCAGATACCATAAGTATCTAAGAGATGGTCATGCAGTTTTACAATCGCTTCATTTGTCTTAATGATCAAATCTTTTGCATCATCAGGTTTTCCAACGACAATCAGTGCGTAAACCCGGTCTGAAGGGCTAAAACAGTAGAGTGGGTCACCCATATATTGTTTCAGTGTATCCAGTACAATTTGATTGCATTCCTCAAGTGTGATATATTCGTTTGAGGACGACAGGTATTCATTAGCACTGTTGTATGCAACCACATACAGACCATTGTATGTATAATTTTCATCTTCGAGACCTAGAAACTCCCTTGCATAAGAAGCTTCCTCTGGTGAAACAATCATACCGCGTAAAAACTGGCGCACATAAGAGTTAAAAATAATAGGTCGCTGGCTGTCCATGACCTGTCG
>CAMWLV010000133.1 GCA_947175175.1 uncultured Lachnospiraceae bacterium | reverse complement strand
CTGCCCAATGGCGGATTCGGATCTTCTTCTGTCAAACAATAAAATCTTTCAATGCAAGCCTGTAATTGGGAAGATATCGTCTAGAAATAAAGCGGTGATGCGAATACAAGGCAATCCGCCATTTTTATTTTAGGGATAATATCATTAAATGCGTCTTTTTGTATACATGATTTTCCATAACGGCAGGCATTGCAGCCAAGACATCCTTTTACCTCATTTTTTGATAGTGAAATGATCTCAGCCAAGTGCCCACTTTCCTTCACGCCTTTGGTAAAATGACCTACACGCTGCGCAGTGTTTCCATTTGCTCTGCCACCACTTTGTATCACAAGAAATTTCTTCATACCTGCCTCCTTTGTATTGCCTCTTAGTTCAGCAGACAAAAATTGTACTTTTTTGATTTGCATATAATATGATATCAGTCAGATATTACTTTACAGCGTTTTTTATAACATGCTATCCCATATTGATGTATAATTTTCATTCCATCGTCAATCATTTTCTCCGCGTAATTCCTATCCTTGATCTGTTTCATCGCTTCCCGGCAACCGTCATCAAATGCTGCATTTTCAGCATATTTCAATTCAATAATAATGCCTATCTCCTGATCCTCAATCTCTACACTGATATCACTATATCCTTCACCGGACTCAGCATTTGATCTGACTTTCCAGCCGCTCATGTTTCCAAACAACCCTAATAAAATACCATGGTAAAAGTTCTCTTTCATTTCTTTTTTAACACTGGTATCCCGGATACTGATCGTCTTTTTCAGATACGATGTGAAGCCTTCCTCGATGGCAGCCGTATCATTTTCCTGAAATGCCCTGCAGAAGTTTTCCAGTTTCAGGATATCCTTCCTGGTCTCGTCTTTAAACCATTTTCGTATCTGCTGGACATATATCCAATGGATCTCCCTGTTTGGAATGATAAGCTTTGACATCCCCTTCTCATCTTTTCCATCCTGTGTCAGATATCCTGTTGTAAAAAGCAGGCTCCAGAGGTTATCAATATCAGAGTCCAGATCCCTGTATGTTAATTCCTGATGTATTTCCTTTTTTATACTGCCGCCATTGATCAACATTTCAATTTCATCCCTGGCAGAAACATCAGCCTTGTCAATGAATCGCCTGATGATGTCATTGCTGCTTGTGTTTATCCAGTAATTCTGTGGTTCTGTAGCATTTCCATCACACAGATCGTCACAATACCTGATCACATCCCATGGGCAGTATATCCCCAGTTTTCCAAACTGATAACCGTTATACCACTCTTTTATGGAATCATACTGTTCCATAAGTTCATAGTTTTTCAATATTGCCCTGACGTCATTGTCAGTAAAACCAAAATATTCATTGTAGCGTACATCTTTTACTGTATATACACTAAAATTATTGAGTCCTGTAAATATGCTCTCTTTGGAAATTCTGAGACAGCCTGTGAGCACTGCAAAATATAGGCTGCTGTTGCTTTTAAGGGCAGCCCCAAATATAGACCTGATCAGTTCCAGCATGACATCATAATATCCTGACTGGTATGCCTTATCAAGGGGGACATCATATTCGTCAATGAGTATGATCGCTTTTTGCCCGTAATGTTTTTGAAGAAAACAAGACAGCAACAGCAGGCTGTCTTTTAACAAGCTGTCAGCCATTGTAAAAATACCATTATCGTCTACATGGATGATAGCCTTGTATTGTTTGTGTTCCGTTTCTGATAAGCGGTCGCTCTGCATGAGAAAAAGAAATCTTAATGCTTCCTTCCCTATAATATTGCGAAGCATTTCCTTTGTGCTGTCAAATGTATCGCTGGCAGCATTTTTCAGACTGATCGAGATGACCGGAAATTTTCCCATATATTTATCACAGAGTTCTTTTTCACCTGAGATTTCTAATCCGTCAAACAATGTACCGTCACATCCCACTTCAAGGAAATGTTTCAGCATACTCATATTAAGCGTTTTCCCAAAACGCCTCGGGCGCGTGAACAGGTTCACCTTTCCAAATCTCTCCAACAAGGTCCGGATCAATCCTGTCTTATCAACATAATAATATCCCATTGTACGCATTTCTTCAAAATCTTCAATACCTATAGGAATCTTTGCTTTTTGAACCATACGTTACCTCTTTCTATGAAAATGTTGTATTACTTTTTGACATCTTTTTACTAGTATAGCACACATAATGGTATAAATCACACTTTATTTATACCACATGCTTTCTATCTATGGCTTACCAATTATGGTGTTTCATTCTCTAAGCTTTCATTTTTCGGACAATATTGACCTCATCCCACTAAAGTGGAAAAGGAATATTTTTATATTTTCAAGTCAGCCTGCTCCGAATCATCCGGGGAAACAACTGTTGATCTCTATTTTGGGCAAGGGTAATATCATTGAACTCTGCATAAAAGCATCCGCCTAATTGGAACCCGTTTTCCACAGCATAGTGGTTCATTGTTTCAATCGTGTCCGTCAGCCATTGTTGGACAGTGCCCACTGACAGGTCATAGAGACAAAGGTATTTCCCACCGGGGGCGCAGATTTCCCCATCTGTCCGTTTTTGATAGAGAAAATGTTCTCCATCTCCTATAAAAAGTCCGGTTTGGAGACCGTCTGTCAGGTAATTGACCACAAAAGGCGGTTTCCGGTTCTCTGGTATCAGCCGTGAAAACCGTATTTCCTCCCACACAAGGATTTGGAACCCTTTTCCGCCATACCGCTGAAAGGCTTGATTTTCGTCCAATACGCTGGTGAGCATAGCTTTTCTGCGTTGAAGCAGTTCCATGCAGCGGTCAATCTCCCTGCTTTGTGCCTCCAGCAGATGCCCCAATTCCTCTGCCGCCCCACGTTCCTGGTATTGCTTGATCTCCCGCAGTGGAAGTCCAAGATCCCGCAGCACAGCGATGTGTGCCAATTGATCCAGTTGGAGCAGCGAATAATATCGGTAGCCATTCTCTGCCACATAGGCTGGTGAAAATAACCCTATTTCATCGTAATATTGGAGGGTTTTACGGTTTGTGCTAGCGATTTGGGCGAACTCAGTGATTTTAAATAGTTTCTTTGGCATTTTTGCTTCCTCCCCTTGACTGTCCTGTTACTGGATAGTTTATAGTGATTATATCATAGACAATGGAGGAAATACACTACTATGAAAAAACTTGATCTGTTAGAAGGAACGGTCAGAAAAACACTCATTCGATTTTCGATTCCGACAATCTTAGGCATGGCGGCAACGCAACTTTATTCCGTGGCAGATACCATGATCATCGGACGGGCCATGGACAAATATGCGTTAGGCGCAGTGTCCAACGCTTCTACAATACTGATGGTCTTCCTGTTCATTTCTGGTGGATTGGAATTGGGGTGCGGGCTGCTGGCGGCCTCTGAACGACCCAGGCTGGAACAAAAGGAACTGAGTAAACTGATCTACAATATGCTGTTTTTGGATGCAGCCGCAGGTCTGCTCATGCTGGGCGGCGGCCTGTGGGGAATGGACCGGCTTTTGCTCCTCATCCACACCCCTTCAGAGATCATGGACACCGCAATGCTCTATGGCCGTATCTACCTGATGGGGCTGCCCTTTCTGATGATGTATGATCTATCCCGGCAGATCGTGATCAGCTGTGGTGAAACCCGGATCCCGCTGCTTGCGGTATTGGCTTCATCGGTACTGAACATTATCCTCGACATGGCTTTGGTTGGACCGTTAGGCGTGGCAGGAGCTGCCGCCGCTTCTGTTCTGTCCCAGATGTTGGGATGCCTGTTTATGCTGGCATATCTGCGCCGGACAGTGCTTACCTGCGGCTTTCAACTTCACTCCCTGCAAAAACACCGGTTCCGGGACATTCTTAGGCTTTCTGTACCAAACACGCTGCAACAGATAGCGCCGCCTGTTGCGGCACTTGTTAAGCAGGGTCTGCTTGGAACGCTAGGCGTAGCGGAAATCGACGGTTTTTCCTGTTCGGGCAAACTGTCCACACTGATGATGATGCCAGTCTATGGCTTAACCCAATCACTCGTAGTATTCATCGCACAGAACTGTTCGGTGGGGGCGGAGGACCGCGTCCATTCAGGTATCCGTGAGACAAGGAATCTGATACTGACCTATATGTCCGTAGTAGTGCTCTCGTGTCTGCTGCTGAACCAGCAGCTGCTATCCCTGTTTACCGATGATACAGCTGTGATCCAGTGTGGTGCCATGCTTCTGGCGTTCGAGTCCTGGACATATATGCTGACCGCTCTGAAACATCTCCAAGAGGCGCGGTTGAGGGGACAGATGAAAATGGGGCTATACCTTATTTCCAGCCTGTTGCCCATTGGCGTTAATACCGCTTGCTGCCTGATATTTGTACCACAATTTGGATATTCCGGTTTTTATCTGTCCACCTTTGTGTCTGCACCGTTCAGTCTGCTTCTGGCTTTGTTTTTAGTGAAGTTCGGCAGAGCCGATGTTACGACTCATACCATTAAATAGCTTCTGCACGCTAGTGTACCTATAATTTTCCTGACCGCAAAGTCCCTGCTTTTGAGGATAATCGCAAGAGCTTCGTGTCCGACGTTGATGATTATGTGACAAAACCCGCCAACTTCGAGGAGCTTATCTGGTACATTGAGGCGCTGCTACACCGCGCCTCAATGCCAGCAGGCAGATCACAGTCGGTGCTATTACTGTGGATACCCCAAGCTACACAGTCATCCGGGCTTAGAAAAATCGATCTTCCCAAAGCATGAACGGGAAAGTTACAGCCTATCTGCTTCTAATACCATATTTTCACTGCACCTTATCGAAAACAATCCCTGATCTTCCTGCACATTCCTTTGCATTTGCATCCTAATGTCCGTTTTACAACCCTGAAGATTCCCCACATTCCTGACTCCACATCCCATGCAAAACTGCCTGAGCGGTAGAGGTAATCTCCGGGACATCCGGCGCCACCTAAAAGCTCTATATCAAACTTATTGCCAATACTGACTCCGCCCTGTAAGGGAATGATTCTGGAAAATGAATCCTGCTGTTGTTCCCTCCATAAGTGGTCATGAACTGCAATGGACGTATTCCTGGGTTTATCCGCAGGCATCATAGTCCGAAAGATGACCCGGTCTCCAGAATATGCTTTCCATACCGGGGTTGCCGGATCTCCGTGTACTTTGCTGCTGAATACCTTCCATGTCCTGGGATCCCTCGCAAGCCGGTTTGCAAACCGCTCCGAACGGTAATTGTAACCTTTCTCTCCTGTATCCTCCGCATCCACCGGCTCTCCGTTATCCTCTGCTGCGGTCTGAATCAGATTCCCTTTTACGTCAAGCAGACGGATCCCATTCTGAATAAACAGGACATATTCCCTAAAGCTTTCTACGCCCGGTGCCGTGATCACTGCCTGTTCTGCAAAGCTGTCTTTTCTTCTGGTAAAATTGCGGTACCATTCCGCTCCCAGCGGCTCTACGATGACCGCCCCGAACAAGCCATGGTAACGATGATTCCGCATGTCTCCAAAGGACTGTATGATACATGTTCCATACTCCTGGTCTGCGTGCCAGAGATACTTCTTGCTCTCGCCCACCCCTACCGTCTGCTCCATTTCATTATACCCTACATTGATACCAGAATCGCAGACCGGGTCATACTGCAGGAACTGCGGATTCAGGGAAGCCCTCATAGACGGCGTATACTCTTGATCCAATGGGACACTCGGATAAGAAAAGTAAGGGATTGGATGATCCCATGCATTGTGCAGGGTGACCTCTATCCAGTCCCCCACATTTGCCCGCAGTATCAACGGCTTGGGCATACTTTTTCCTGACAGTACATTATCCACATCCTCCAGCGGGACAAATACCAGTCCATCCGGGTCGTGATCCCCGTATCTATTGTAGATCAGTTTCTTCTGCACAGCCACAATCTCATAACGCCTGATCATATCTTCTTTTGACGGACAGGGCGGCAGGGGCTGAATCAGACTCTTACCCTGACATAATGGTTTCAGGTGCTTCTTATATCTTCTGTGCACACGTATGATCCCCCACAGCCCAAGCCATGCGTCATCAATCCCTCCAAAATAATAGAGATAGTCTCCCGCACCGTATCTTTTTACCACATTCAGATTAAAGGCTTCCGATATCCCCAGTGTCTGGGAAGCGGCAAGCGGCGACCTTAGATCTGCTGGTTCCTTTCTCCATGACATTCCCGTGATATTAAAGGAATGCTGTTCCTCATGCGCTCCGTCAACAAGGCGGAACATCAGCTCATCTCCCGGATAGGTCTCAAAGATTGGCGTTGCAGGGTCGCCATGTACAAAGGAACTGAACAGATATGCCGGGTCTTCTCTTTTGCGAAGCCGCTCCCGCATCGGCTCGGCGCGATAATTGATCCCCATGACACCCGGATCATCGTGCGCTCCAGGAACTTTGGGCGGATTGAGTGGATTGCCTTTTCTGTCAAAAAGGAAGGTAAAATCATGGACAAACAAAGCAAACTCCCTAAAAGATGTGCCATTTTTCCTGCGGATAACAGCCCGTGTTCCGAAATGTAGTTCTTTTCCGTTCTGTGGATCGTGAAATGTAGCACCTGCCTCTTCAATGATCAACGCCCCGAACAACCCGTGCTGCTGGTGGACATTGGCAAACAGATGGTCGTGAAAGAATACCGTCCGCAATTCCTCGTTTGCAAAAAAGCGCTCCACTAATGTTTCATACCGTCTCGCGCCTGCAATGTTATTCCAGCCGTTGGCAGATCCATCTGAGACAATAGTATCAAATTTTACCAGATGCAGGTGATGGCCTACAATATCCGTTTTGGCCCTTGGCTGGAACGGACTCCCCTCAATAAATTCCGGAAGGAGATTTGTGGTGTGCAGTTCGATACAGTCCCCGGCATTTGCACGGATAACTAACGGCTCCACTTTGATCTCCTGTCTTTCCACTTTACGGATATAACTCTCCAGACCTCCGTGCCGCTCCAGTTCTTCCCTGAGGACGAAAAAACGTCCCTGCGGATCATGCCAGCCATAACGGTTATAGGTGATTTTTGCCTGTACCATGGCAATCTCAAATACTTTTATTTTCTTATCTGTATGGCACGGACAGGTATCCGTATACAACGCGCCGGGTACTGCGTTCTCTACAAAGTTGGCTCTCTCCAGCAGGGTCGGTTTATTGGTCACTCCCCCATTCGGCGGTCGTACACCAAGAGGCGGCTGCAATGGGCTTTCGCCATACCTGCCCTCTATGAAATTCGGGTAACCCGGGTGCATCTTATCCTTCTTTGGCGGAGATTTCCTGTCTCTTAACGGCATAAGGGCTGCAATGGGTGTCCCATCGGGCAGTTCCCCCGTTCCGTCCTGAAGCTTGTCATAGATTCTCCACAAAGTCCACATGCCCTCCATAAAATGGGGATAGAGATGGCAATGGAATATCACATCCCCAATCACATGGTTCAGGCTCCCAGCTCCATACAAAATATCCAGCGTATAACATTCCTGCGGGCTGATGGTGATGGAATCCAGGATTGTTGAAACCGGATTATCCGCCTCCAGCCTCCACTGATGGTTATGGAGGTGAAAAACATGGGTTTCTTTCACTCCCCCATGAAGCAGCCGGATCTTTACCGGATCTCCGACATAGGCGAAAAGGATTGGCGGCGCAGGATCACCATATACCCAGGAACTCATGGATACGTCCTCCGCGGAATCAGCCGGGTCATGTGAGTGGGGCATTCGGTTGCGCATAGGCTCAGAACGATAGCTGATCGCTGTTGTCATCGAAGGAAGTCCTGTATGAGGGTCAATTGGCGGTTCGCCCTCTTTATTCAGGACCTCCAGCTCATCATGGAAAAAGACACTGTACTCCCTGAATGCTGGTTTTCCGGGCTGATAAATATCTGCCATTAACCCACTTTTCAGTTCTTCCCCTGTTTCCGGGTCAAACCACTTCGCCTCTGGCGCCTCTACAATAATCGCTCCGAACAGCCCATGAATGTTTGTCGCATTTTCAGTGCTTCTGGGATCTGCCATATCGTTAAACAGATAGACTCCCTCTGTGTCAGCATGCCATGTATACCAGATTTCCCCGCTTGTGGTACTGTCATCATTGTATCCTACACTGCTTCCGTCCGAGGTATTGACATCATAGGAAAGTCCCTGTACATGCATCGACAGTCTGCGGTTCAGGGAATTCCGAAACCGGACCTTCACCGTATCTCCCCGGTTAACTCGAATCACTAACGGCTGTACTTCCTTATATGGCTGCGGTATCTCCATCCCAAATCTCTGGAGGGCTTCTCTCCTGATCCTTTCCGCGTCCTCCTCAAGAACATAGAGCAGTCCATCCGGATCGTAATCCCCATATTTGTTATACACGATGGGAATCTGTATCGCCTCAATATGGAAAGTCCTGACATTTCCCGTTTTTGGATATTTGCATAACTCCATACTAATCCCTGCCTTTCTGTGCATGTTCCAGGATACGCAGATAGTGGTTCGCTTCGCGGAGCACATGGTCCGCCAAAAGCGGAAGAATGATGGAACGGATCTCACAGCCCGTGATCCCTTCTGTCCCCGCCGTTTTAAACTGCTGATATTGCTTTGTCGTCTGTAACGTCCTTGCGGTCAGTGCATTCATTGCCTTCCTGTCCTGCTGCTGTGCCTCTTCCAAAAGGCGGCAATAATCTTTCGCAAATCCATCAGCCGTATCCATCAGGTCACATTCCGTCGGATCTAACAGCCCCCGGATAAACTGGGCATGTTCCATCATGATCTGATTCCAGAATATCTCGAGATTCCTTTGATCTGGCGCGGTGATGCGTCCCCTCTGCTCAAGTTCCTCAATCATCTCACGATACAGTTTCGCTTCCCGTAAAATATGCTCGATCAGCAACGGATAGTTTGTCGTATAAAGTCGACACTTAGTCACTTCTCTCAGGATTTCTTCCTTAAAGGAAATCAATCCGTCCAAGCTTCTGAGCATTTGCTGGTTCAACATTTTTACCTGGTGAACGATTTCTCTGCTCACCATATCACAGCTGCCGGCACGGAGCCGCTCTTCTGCCTCCGTGATCTTCACATCGATTGGGATCCCTGTCAGTTTTTTTGTCTGGCACTCCGCTTTCCCCGTAAATTTCGTCACAACCTCCCCGGAATTTAAAACTGACCTGCTTACGATACCGTCCGCAAGTTTTACAGTTCTTCTAAGTCCTTCTTCAAAGGCCTCCCGAAACTGGTCTGCACACCGTATATACTCTGTTTCCTTCGCAGGGAATCCGGCTAGCAGGAATAAGGAGTGTTCTTTCATGATCCTCCCGAAAAAAAGATGTGTTTCTAATGATAAAGTTGCATAATCTTTCATATCTCAGCATACCTTTATAGTTTAGGCTTTTTATACTATATGCAAAATATACCAAAATGGGACAAATAACTCCTTTAAATGACGGACCTGCTCGTGCTGGATCTGGTAGAAAAACATCTGGTTACTCACCAACTGACACTTACCATCGGATATGACATTTAAAATCTTGCCAATCCGGAAACCGCTGGCAAATACAAAGGCGAAGTCGCTACAGACCGTTACGGACGGAAAGTCCCAAAACATGTGCATGGAACTACGAATCTGGATGAGCCATCTTCCTCAACAAAACGGATTATGGATGCAGTCATGGCGCTCTATGACCGTATTGTTGATAAAAACCTGCTGGTACGGCGGATTACCGTGGCCGCAAACCATCTGATTGATGAAGCTGCTGTCCGTGCAGATAAACAAGGAGATTTATCCAAATGGATTTGTTATCGATTATGAGGCATTGGAAAAGCAGAAGCAGGAAAATGAGGCAAAGAGGAAAGAAGAACGTGCTTTGCAGGAAGCTGTCTTATCCGTAAAAAAGAAGTTTGGTAAAAATGCCAGCTTAAAAGGAATGAACCTGGAGGAAGGCGCAACAGATAAGGAAAGGAACAATCAAATTGGAGGTCATCGGTCATAATGGAAAAATATGATGATATTATTAATCTTCCACACCATGAATCCACAAAACGTCCAAAAATACCAGCTTTAGACAGGGCAGCCCAGTTTTTGCCCTTTTCAGTACTAGTTGGACATGATGCGGCTGTCAGGGAAACAGCGCGACTGACGGTTAACAGGATGGAACTGGACGAAATCAGGAAAGAAGAACTGAATGAACACTTACAACTCATCAGGAAATATCTCATGCAAAAGCCACAGGTAAGCATTACTTATTTTGTTCCTGATGCCAAAAAAGAAGGCGGAGCCTATTTCACCATTACGGGAACCATAGGAAAAATAGAAGAAGCTCGGCATCAGGTCATTATGGAAAATGGAACCGTTATGTTTTTATTATGGTGAAGTTCTTTGATGTCGTTATGGATAAAAGGGAATAAATACCAATTGCCTCTCCCTAATTCAAAACTAAATATTGGTCACTTATAAAACAACGGCAAACAGCGGTAAACTTGTCACAGATTTACCGCTATTTTTTATCCAAAAACAGAGAGGAAAAATCATATGCAGAAAACAGACAATCCTACTGCCAATACCCCCACGCTGTCAGCATAATAATTTTTTATACAGGTTATCTATACATATAGCTCCGAATGGTGCAGTAATGAGGATTGACAACACCGCCACTGTCAATACAGTCTGTCCACAAGCCAGTCCCATTGTAAAAGGGATCGCACCGATTGCTGCCTGTACGGTGGCTTTCGGTGTGTATGCTATCATGCAGAATAGTTTTTCCTGTCTTGTGAGTTTGGTTTTTATCAAAGACATTGCCACACCAAGCATTCTAAAAACCAAAGCGCCTATGACCAATAAAACAGCAAATATGCCTGCGGTTACGGCATATTTTAAATCAACGGTTGCCCCTACAAGCACAAAAAGAAATACTTCCGCTGCTACCCATAATTTATTGTATTTACCTGATAATCGTTCAGCTAATACAGAATACTTCTGCTTCATTACAATCCCCAAACTCATAATAGCTAAAAGTCCGGAAATCGGTATAATCCCTTCTAAGCGGTTTTGCAGTTCAAGAAGTAAAAACGAAAAGCTGAGTATTATTAGAATTTTAACAGAGTCCCGCATATGAAATTTTTTGAAAATTATTACCAATATACTTCCCACAGCTGTTCCTATGCCAATACCCATTAAAATGGAAATTGGTATTTGTAAAAAGTTGGTAACAGATACCTTACCTGTTGAAGCCAAAGAAATGAATGCAGTAAATACAACAATCACAAAAACATCGTCCACTGACGCACCTGCCAATATCAGCTGCGGAATACTATGTTTTTTACCATATCCCTCATCAATCAGTTTAATCATTCTCGGCACTATAACAGCAGGAGATACCGCCGCAATTACACTTCCAATAATTGCGGCTTCCAGTACGGTTACGCCTAATAATATCGGTGCTAATACAATTGTTCCTATAATTTCTATACACGCAGGAACGAAGCACATGAGGATAGCCGGTCTGCCCGCTCTTTTCAGATCAGCAACATTTAATGATAAACCTGCTCTTGTAAGAATAATTACCAATGCAATCTGCCGTAAATCTGCCGAAATGCCTAGAATGGATTGGTCAATGAGATCAAGCGCATGAGGACTTAAAATAATTCCCACAATGATCATTCCTAACAGGCTTGGCAGCCTCATTTTTGAAAATATGCTTCCTAAAAGCAATCCCAATAACAGAATCAGTGCAACACTTGTCAACATATAAATCCCTCCCATTCATTGCAGAAATTAAAAAAGCTGATAATTTCTGCGCGATTTTCGCAGAAGTCATCAGCATAAAATGCGGTTTAGGTTTCCCAAGGGAGAACTTCATTCCCAACAAAACAAAATATAGCATAAGTTAAAATGAAATACAAGAACAAATTTCAATTTAACTTCTTATTCAAAACTTATATCACCCAGTTCAACAGTTCGCTATCTTTCCATCTTCCAAAAAGCTGCAGAGTATGGTGGCAGCTCACTTCCACCGCCAAAATCATGCGTTTTACCGGTAATTAATTCATCAGCCATACCACACCCTGCATCAAAATGTGCCGTATATGGCTCGCCTGATGCGTTGATTGCCACTAATACTCTCTCGCCCTCGCAGGCACGCTCAAAAATACACTGATGATTCGTAAGTACAATATAACGGTATGTACCATAATTTAAAGCCCTGCTGCCTTTTTTCGCCTTCGCCAGTTTCGCAATCCACTCTGCCAATTCACCAAACACCGGCGCCTCAAAACAGGGGCGCAGGGCAGGATCCCCTTCACTCTTATCCGCCTTTGCACCCCACTCGCTTCCGTAATAAACACAAGGTATTCCCGGCATGCCAAAAGTAACAGCATAGATCAGGGGCAGATGTTTTTCATTGGTCAGCTTGCTCGCAATACGGGTAACATCATGATTATCCACAAAACTCAGCAAATGCATCCCCTTGTACAAGGTCCACT
>CAMWLV010000132.1 GCA_947175175.1 uncultured Lachnospiraceae bacterium | reverse complement strand
GTGCTATATGATAGATCTCACCTGTTTCAATCATGCTGTCTCCCTCATTTCGTTTTCAATTCTTACCGCATTTCCTGAAATATCACTGGTGTCCGGCGTGGCTTTGCTTGTACAGATTGCCTCATATGCGGCCCTGATGCTGCTTGACTGCTTATGCGCATTGTATGCAAGGATACACTCGGACTGTCTTGCCCGTGTGAGTCCGACATAATACATACGCTTTGCTTCTTCCATACCAGCCTCATGTTCATTGTACAGCAGTATCACATTATCAAATTCAAGACCTTTGGCGCTGTGGATGGTACTGGCTACAAAATTATAACGGCTTGTATCCTGTTCTTTTTTCTGCTGGTTCCTCATGCTTGTAAGCCGCAGCTTCAATGCATTCTTCTCTATTTCATGATCGATGAGCGTCTGAAATGCGTAATCTGTGAAATCCTTCAATGTGATCACACCGTTTTGTAGCACCATATCTTTCGCTGCAAGTCCGTCCCTGTTCTTTGTCATCCATTCAGAAATACTCTTTTTCAATGCAGCGTCGGCATTGTCATTATATACCCCAATCTTTTCCTTATTGCTAAGGATATGGCGCATTATTTCCACGGTCGCATCATTTCCTGCCTTATGTGTATAATCATTCCCCATCAGGCGTATGTATTTCGAGAAAAATGTCTGCTGGTAGTTCTTTGCAGGAACGATATTGATAAATGAAGCCTGTGGAAACATGATCCTGATCATCTCCTCAAAATTTTTAATGTCACATCTCCTGTACGCAAGAAATGTCACCTGTTCATTGTTCGTAAGTTTTTCCGTGATCCAGTCCTTTATCTCCAGCAGCATGTTCGGCATATACTCTTTTAACTTGCTCATTCCCGGAAGGCTGCTGTATGTAACTTTCACATCTTCCTCAAAAGGTCTTGTATTAAAGTCATTGGCATGGAGCTGGATCTTGGCATATTGGTTTGCCTCAATGTTCGTGAGCATCAGATTTGCAAAGTCAAGGATATTCTGGTTTGACCTGTAATTTGTCTGCAGCTGCATGCATTCAAATACTCCGCTCATTTCGAGACAGTTCAGCGCTTTTGGATTTGATGCCCGGAACTCATAAAGGGTCTGTGAACAGTCTCCTACAAGATATAAGCTTGCCTTATGCCTGATCACATAATTGATTATGTAGATAAACTCAAAAATGGAATTATCCTGTACCTCATCCATGATTATATGCCTGCACAGCGACGTATTCTCTATGAGACGGTCGGCTGCATGATAACAGATTATAGATTCCAATTCAAGTGTTGTCTGGTTTATGCTGTCAAGCAGATCAATCAGTTCTGTAAAATGACTGCCGGCAATATACGATAACGCCACAAGCCCGGCATTTGTATTATCCTTCATTTTTTCAAATGCCCTGATGACATCATGCGCAACCGGGTTCTGTTCCATAAGCTCTGCGTTTGCCTGCAGTACATTTGTGATCGTATCCGGAGTCGAAAGATTGTGCGCATAATTTGTTGAATAGATATCATGGATCATTGATGCGATCGTCTGCGATCTTGCAGCCGGGGCAATCTCTTTGATATGGTTTGCTGCAGCGTTGGTAAAGGATAATACTGTTACGGTTTTCAGGTCTACCCCGCACTGCTGCAGATATTTTAATCTGCTGTTGATCACTGTTGATTTCCCTGTCCCTGCCTGCACGATACAGCATGGCTCGGGAGATGTGATTGCCGTTATCTGCTCTGGAGAAAATTTAATGTCACAGCTCCTCCATGGTACTGGATTGAACGTGATTATGTCTGGCTTGATAGCTTCCAGCATTTCAAGCTTTGCGTTCAGCAGTATGTTTAAATTAGCGTTTGCGGCAGCCTCCAATGCTCCGGGAAATCCCTGCTGGATGCTGTTATAGATATACTTGTAATCTGTAAGGTTTACCGAATAGTTATCCAGTGTACGGCAGAACGTGACAATGATATCCTCATCAGTCCCTGTTTCAAGCATTGCATTCATAATTTTGGGGACCGCCTCGTCCCACAATTCGGCTGTTGCCTGTACTAAGTCATACACCGTCAGCTTGTTTACATACTCATTGACCATGTTGACATCAATATTCGGGGATTGCGCTGTTATCAGGTCAATATCAATGAACAGCGATGAAGTCACGGTCATTTCATATTTTCCATACTCATTTTTACATATGATCCCAATATCATATGAGCAGTATGTACTTTTATACTTATTTTCCAGGTCGGTTGCAAGGATCATATAGTCCATTGTCAGCGACAGATAATATCTTTGTTCCTCCGGGACCGTATCTGGTGAGATACATTCCGCATTACCTGGCAGTTCGTCATATTCGAGTCTGTCCTGTATGTACAGACTTAACGGTATGACTTCAAATACCGATGTCCCGGTTGTAACCGTTACTTTCTTGTACGGATACTGGATCGGGGGCTTTACCACTTTTTTTGCGTCAATGCATGGAAGAAATGCACCGTTTAAGAGTCCCCGCTTCTTTCCTGAAACTTTCAGGTTTTTGCTGAAGAACTGTGGTGATATGATCTTCTTTTTCTGGGAGAATATACTTGCTACTCCCGTTTGTTCATTTTCGTTTAATATAATTGGCATGTTCGTTCATCCTTTCTTTGGATTTCATATTTTGCATTTTTCCATAATAATAGAAGGGCAGGCAATTGCTGCTGCTTACCCTTCCATCAGTCTGTTGTCAATATAGTTACATATCGTTGTCTGTATTGGTCTTGCGCCGAACCGTACATCAAAGCTTTCCTCACATAATGTCTTTAATGCTGAATCAGAAATCTCATCATCCAGCGGAGCGCCTGGCTTTAACCGCTTTATCATCAGGACTTCTTTCCTGTATGTATCTTTCATGATATCCTCATATAGCTCACGTGTAATCTCGTGAAAGGTCAGTTTATGATTAAAGCGGTTTATGAGTGCAAGTTTAAAGTGTTCCGACAGCTCTGACACTGATACACTGTGCTTTTTCCTGTTAAGACCTATCGGATTGCCTGTATCCATCCGTCCTACATTTGTTGTCGCAATGATGATTGATTTGGAGAAATCAATGATTTTTCCATTGTTATTCTTCAGGTATCCTTTTTCAAACACATTCATGAATAAATCCTGCACTGACTTGTGTGCCTGGTCAAATTCATTCAGCTCGATAACCTGATATGGGTTCGTATCAAGGATGTCAAACGGCATTTCTGCGTTTGAATCATATCCCACATATCCGGCCGGCGCACCAATCAGACGGTTGATGCTTGCCTCTGAATAAAATTCAGCCATATTCAGTTTTATCGGCTTTTCATCCGTACAATACCTTGCAATGATATTGGTTACTTCCGTTTTTCCGACTCCTGATGAACCTGTAAACAGAAAAGTAAGCGGACGGCTCATTGGTCTTACATGCATATTCCTGAGCTTGAGGATTTTTATGATCTGCTCAAGGATATCGTCCTGTCCTTTGATATATCCCAGTTCTGAACGGAGTTCGTCCTCTGAAAAATCCCGCGGCTCATTATGCCCTGTCGCAATCTTTAAGGCAGTCCTTATAATCCCGCGTTTGGACAGATTGATGCCGTTAATGGAACGTCCCATATTTTGAATGTTCATATCCGGATCATTCAGCAGCTTATATTTCTCAATGACTGCATTTGCAACAGCGCGGTCAATCAGTGTCACTGCATTATCAGGGCGGTGCGAATCATTAGGACAGTATTCATCGGCTATGTCAACAACATTCCTGCCTAAATTCACATCGTAATTGATCGGCATCTTATAATGACCAGTCAGTTTTTGGACATATGTATTTACAATCTCCAGTGTCTGGTCTTTCGAGAGCTCATCTACAATTACTTTTGTAAATCTTCTCTTGAAAGCCGGATCAGTATCTATGGTCTTTACCTCCTGTGTTGTTGTAGCACCAATAACCCTTATTAATCCCCTGCCCAAAGCGGGTTTCAATATCTGCACAATCTTCTCATACATATGTTCTTTGAACAGCATATGAAACTCATCCAGAAATAATATTGCCCTGTTTCCCTTGTCTGACAGGAAATCAATCAGTTCCCTTACTTTTTCCTCCAGTTCTCCTACCATATTGCTGCCTGCCACAACATCCGAAATCTGCAGCGAGTATATCGTGCAACCGTACAGTAATTCTGGTACTGAAGCGTCCTTTACCTCGATTCTATGTGCCAGTTCCTCAACAATTTTGGTTTTTCCGGTTCCCGCCGGGCCAACCAGCAGTGCATTCGGATGTGATTCACCAATCAATACAGTCATAAGCTGGTCTATTATGGAATCCCGGTACAATGCCGGTGTATGGTCTTTTTTATTTAGATTTTCAAGGATTGACTGTGAATCGGTATTTTCGGGCTGGTTCATCAACCCGGTCATCAGTTCTTTAGGTATATTTGTTATGATCCCAATATGGATATCGCTGTTACTGCCTGCATTATTATTGTTATTTACTTCATCCGTTAAATCAATTACAGCCATGCCATCAATTTCTTCTTTCCTAAAAATTAATTTTTCTGTTTCTGAGGCATAAGGATATGCCTGCATATATTTGGTTCAATATGGTACATGTTCTGGCAGAATTCCTCTGCGTCTTCCTTTACATATTCCCATGATGCTTTTGACGTATCAATCGGGGCATAATATAACTTTCTGGGATAATCCGGCCGTTCATCCGGTGGATAATATGCAAAATCCGTGATCATCAGGCTGATCTCTTTTTTCTTTTGGCAGACTTCATGATATACTGCCACACGACCTCAAAGTTTGTTCCGCCTGTTACTTTGGGCACCTTTTGAAACTGCCGGTATATCTCAGTTATAGTCCTGCCTTTAATTTTCAGTCTGGTGCTTTCCGAAATCACATGGCTGAACGAATTAAAATATAAGTTAACATTTAGCTTTTTTGCCATTGTAATGCATGTCAGGATTGCGTTTTTGTAATTTTCCTCTGAAATCGATGTTGAAGTGTCCAGATACAGGTGGATATCTGGCTTATACTGCAAAGAAATGCTTTTTCCGGGGAGATTGTAATTATCAGGGTTACGCCGGCTCGGCTTCATGTGTGTCGATTTGATCACCTTGGAATAGTTTTCAGACCTGCTCACATTTGCTTCTTTATTTATAATCTTCACAATCTGCCTGGAAAGATCTGCCTTAGTCATTGCAATTTTGCTGAACTGAAAAATCTTCCTCTTTTCTGTATCCTTCTTCTGTTTGTTGAGCAGGGCAGTGTGATTTTTAAGCTTCATCCCAATGATCCTGCTCTGCAGTGCCGCTGCGCTTAACTTCGATATCTGGTTAAGGGAGAGCTGAAAATATGTCTGCTCCAGTGCAGATTTTATAGTGGATACATCCCGCACGATTTTATTTGATGGCGCCTTTGCAATATTTTCAACATTCATGAAAAGGATGCACTTAGGTACCAGCAGGTTATTGACGCTCGGTGCAACGATCCCGCATTCACCCGGGTTCTGCTGTGCAAACATCATTGAATACTTCATGACCAGCCGCTCAAAAGAATATGCATCGCATCCCTGTTCCATGGTATTTCTGAGAATAACACCGTCTATCAGTTTCGGCTTCATTTTTTCAAAATCAGCAAACTTCCTTATGGTATTTATATCCAGTTTTGCAGACAGACTGCTTACTTTGTTCTTAATAAAATCCATATATCTGTCATAAGCAGTTTCATTTCGGAAATAAAATATAGGATGCGGCTCATTGATATAAAAATATGCATTTACACAAAGCCCATCTTCATCCCTGTTTTTCAGATACTCCTTACAAGCATTTTTTATGTCTGATGGGACATAAATGACGGTACTTGATGGTATGGGCGCATTTACGGAAGCATTTGCCTGTGATATGAACACCTGTGATGCACGCAGTCCGTTTCTGTAACTCTGAAGCGTTTGTTCCCATATATCATTTATAGTCTTATTCAGTTCATATTTGATCCTTGCCTCAATAGCATCCGCAAGGATCAGTCCGGCAAGCATGTCTGGTGTCACCTGATCTCCATTTTCATCAGCTGCTGTAACATTTTTCCCAGATCTGTAGATCGGATCTATTATAGATACTGCATTTTCAATCAGCTGCCTGTTATCCAGCGCTTTGCTTACATCATCAATATAAAACGGTGTAAGCCTTACCCTGTTGTTGTTTTTAAATTTTATCTTCATTTTCTTTTTCCTCCTGTGGCTGGTAAAAACTGCACATTGATCGCTGTTCACAAGATGAGATCTCCTGTTGTTCACACTTTGCATAAATCGGGCAGTCTTCCCATACTTCACATGTTGTACATAAACAACCTTCACACATTTTTAAGCTCCTTCACATATTTTCATGAATACTGGTTACAGGTATGGGACAGTTCATCATCCCATACCTGGCTAATCCCCTTATTTTTTATCAGAAACCGAGCATAGACATTACCTGGGCCATTTTGCAGTTCATTGAACATATCGCCGCATAGTTTACATCATTTATCTGGTGGCTGTTCCCAAGCGTCGATAGCGTCTGTGTGTCCCTGGAATTTAAGGAACTGATTGCCGGGGCAAGACACTCAAGGACTTTTGTATTATCCCTATTGTCATATAGTGTATATACGAAAAGCTCTGATTTCTCATCATTGCTCAGGGTTGCGATAAAATTGTTCAGGTCATCTCTTGAAGAATATGTGATCATTTCCAGATATTTAGCAGGTTCAGTAAGGGTAATATTCTAGCTCTGCTGGGCGTTCTGTGTCTGGCTGCACAATGTATCAAATATCTCCTGCACAAGTGCAAGGGAAAACGGCGTCTCCCCGCTGTGGGCCACAACTGCCTCATATAACAGGCTATTGTCATTTCCTGTCATCGTATTGAGCATCCCGATCAGCTCATGATCAGTGCATTCATTTAACCAGTTTGATACAGACGTGATCGTCCTGGGAACCGTCATCTGCTCCATGTTTTCATCATCATAGTCAATTTCATAAGCTGCATTATCTTTCTCATCTCCGTCCTTGTTTTCGGTATCATTTGCTGTAATGCACACTGCATCCTGCACAATACTGTCAGGATGTTTTTTAAGTACTGCCGAGACATATTTGTTGAGGCCAGGATTGGCATTCATGAACGTACTTACATCGGGTTCCACATGGTACATGACAAACCTGGTAACTGATGCTTTGTCAAGCGAGCACACATTACCTTTATCATTACCGGCAATGATGACTTTCAGGTTGTCAGGTATGTCCCGGTCGCCAATACTCCGCAATGTTGGGATCGACAGTGCCTCAGAGGTTACGTCCGGTGTCGTTCTATTGATCTCATCAAGGAATAAGATCGGTGTTTCATCAGCATGTTCAAGGGCATAATCAATTGCTTTCCTGATCACAACATGGGGATAAAACACCTGGGCATAATCCTGTTCTCCCTTATCATTTGTTCCCACGGGCACCAGACGGCATCCTGTAAGGTCAGCTTTTTCCGCAAGCTGATTAACCGGAAGCGTGAAACATTTTGTATTGAGTTTCTGCGCAAGGCTTTCCACCCAGCTTGATTTACCAATTCCGGGATCGCCGACCAGCATTGGTACACAGTTGTTTTTAATGTCCTTTTCTACGATTCTCGTTAGATTTTCAAATTTCATACTTCTTTTCCTCTCTTTTAATAATTTTGAGTATTCTCCAAAAAAGACCGTCTGTGGAACACAGACAGCCTTTGAAACATTTTTTATTATCCCACTCTCTTCTGAAGGTCCAACAGCCTGTTAAGTGCATATATATCCAGCTGTTGTATCCCGCCCTTTTCATCTGCATCATCATATACGGGACTGCATAATACATGGCTTATATACATTCCATCATTCTGGATGATCACGCCTGCAGGTACTTCTGACACAGTATACTTTTGTAGGAGCTTCTGTCCCTCGGACTGTCTTGATGCCACCCAGTAAATATTTTCTTTTCCGGCCACTTCTGCTTTCAGGCAGTCATAAATAGCTTCACAATCACCGCATCCAAATCTGTAATATATGAGGATATTTCCCGGCTGGTCAAGGTCATCGCTTCTGTCCGTAACAGGAGAATTCTGTATCGCCTGGATTGTCCGCAACACTCCAAACTTCTGCAATGATTCCATGTCAGCACCATGTGTATATGCAGCCACAGCTATTACCATATATGGAATAAATAATAAAGTGGAAAATAACGCCAACATCATTTCAATCCTTTTGGACTTTGGCTGTAGTTTCCTTTTATTTTGGAAAATGCCTATCAAAGAAATGATAGCTGTTAATGCAGTGCCTGTTAATATGTATACCAATTTATTGCCTCCCCGTATAATCTCCTGAAAAAAAGATGGCAAAGGATTACCTCTGCCACCCTAAGTTTACGTGTTTATGCAATTCCTCTCATAACTGCAGTCCTGTTCTGCTGCTGTCCTGGTGCTCCCATTCGAACCATAGGGCTGACAGTTGCCTGATTCATCTGTGGATTTACATTCCTGTTTACATTTCTCTGTGGCTGCGTTGCTGCTCCATAAGCATTCTGTCCGGCTGCGCTCCTGTTTACATTTGCCTGCTGCTGCATTGCTGCACCAGGAATGTTCTGTCTGGCTGCGCCTCCAGCCTGCCTTACCCCGTTATTGTCCATGACGCCCTGGGGTGCAGTATTATTCATTGTTGCAGCAACAGGCACGGTATTATCTGCTCCATAATACAGCGCTGGATCAAATGGCATCTCCCCTTCAATCGGAAGTGTTTCAACAGGGCTCTCCGGAATATTGGCAAAACCGTCAGATACATAGGCATTATTGTCAACTACTGCCTTATCTGACACTGACTGCGGCATTGAAGCATTCTGCGCCTTATCTGCATTGGGTGCAACATATAATACTCCCTGGCTTGCAAGCACCTCTGCGAGTGAGTTAGGCTCATAATATCTGATCGGCTCATCGATGAGGACATAATCAATGCCTACTCCTACACCAGCGGCTGTATCAAAAATTCTTGCACCAACTGTTACGGTTAATCCCGTATCCAGCTCATGCTCTAACGGGTGCGCTTTGTCTGCAATCCCCTGTCCGGCAAGTCCGGCCCCTGCATATACAGAATATGCTACCGGTGGAAGGTTCCGACTCTTACTGGTAGCATAATACTTTACTACATTCGTCGTCTTTGCTGGCTTAAATCTCTGCTGCATGATCATCACGACATCCTGCGGCAGGGTTTCCGGGTTCAGTATCCTGGGATTGTCAAGTGTGAGCTGGCAGTATGGTTTATTGCTGGGTCTGCCGCCATGCTCCTGCGCCCTTTTATTG
Source organism: uncultured Lachnospiraceae bacterium (assembly GCA_947175175.1). Classification (GTDB taxonomy): domain Bacteria; phylum Bacillota; class Clostridia; order Lachnospirales; family Lachnospiraceae; genus COE1. The sequence continues at coordinate 3,113 of CAMWLV010000132.1, read as the reverse complement.
GCTGCTATCAGTTCTTCACCTTCATACATTCTGGTAATATGTGAAAAACTTACTTCTCCCCGAATATTAACTGTGATTGGTGCATACTTTCTCAAATAATCTAAATTACTGTTCATTTTTTGTTCTCCTTCTGTTTCTTTTTTTGTTCGATTTTGTTCCATATTAAGTTTTGATGGGTGTTATCCCGTTTTATTTCAACCATGATACAAACAAGTATTCTAATCCAATTCATTTTATTTTCCCATTAATCGGTTGATTTATACTTTATTTTGTGGTAGATTAATTCTATCACATCATTTTCACAATTACAAAGTATTTATTTCATGTGATTATAGGAGGTTTTAATTATGGATAAGAATAATTTCAAAAATACCTGTGTTTTTGCTGCATGTGGTGTCATCTGCGTTACACTTCTTGGCATATCCACAATGTCTTATGCAGACAGCATGTATACATCTGATACAGATACCCTTAATATCGAATTAGATGATAGCCTGTATAATGGTTTACTCTCACTGTCATTATCTTCTGATAACCAGGACAGTCCTGGTATAGACAATCTTTATGTCTTTATCAATGGAAAGGAATATCCTGTCATTGAAAACGAGGACGGCCAGCTTGTCGCACAGAATGTTATACCTGATGAATCTTTAAATACCACAGCTGATATACCTCTGACCGATACCGGGTCGTCACGATATTCTGTTGATGCAGATGGCAACAAAGTATATCATATTATCTGGGGTGATACTTTATCAGAACTTGCTGTAGAATTTGGTAACTCTGTAGATGAACTTGCTGTTTACAATCATATTCCTGATCCAAACCTGATCTATGCGGAAGATGACTTATACCTCCCCAGATAAATGGGAAGATAACCTTAAAAATACCTGGATTTATGAATCTTCGCTCTCCATGTCATCAAATTTCGTAATGATTTTGTCAACGAGTCCGTATTCCAGTGCTTCCGCTGCAGATTTCCAGTTATCACGTTCTGTATCCTGTGACACTTCTTCATATGTCCTGCCGCAATTTTCAGCAAGGATAGAGTTTAATACTTCTTTTGTCCTGCTGATATGTTTTGCCGCAATCTCAATTTCGGTCGCCTGCCCTTTTGTGCCGCCTAATGGCTGATGGATCATCACTTCTGCATGGGGTACGATATATCTTTTGTCTCCTGATGATAAGAGGATTGAACCCATGCTTGCAGCAAGCCCGATGCAGTAGGTGTAAATCTTACTCTTTACCAGCCTCATTGTATCCAGGATTGCCAGCCCTGCTGTCACGGAACCACCAGGGCTGTTGATATAGATATGGATTGGCTCATCTTTACCTAATGAATCCAGATATAAAAGCTGTGCCATGACAACTTCTGGCATTATATCGTTTATCTCACCTGTCAAAAGTATGATATTGTCGTCCAGCAGCCTTGACGCAATATCCATTGCCCTCTCGCCATCATTTGTTTTCTTGATGACCATTGGAACTGTATTCATTGTAATGTTCTCCTTCCTTTTTTGCTATTGGTTTTAGTCATAGACCTCCTTCACCATGGAAACCGAGTCTGATAAGACTCGAAAGAATGAGAAAACCTGGAGGAAAAAAGAATGATTTAAGAAGCTGCTTTTTGTTTCTGAAGATCAACCGTATATCTGATCGCATCAAGTAATCCCTGCTGTGTACTGTTTTTCTCGTCAAGTATCTGCAGTATTTTTTCATCTATTGTGTCACTGCAGACAATATGGATGATCGAAACTGCATGGTCTTGTCCCTGCCTGAATATCCTGGAATTAGTCTGGAGATATTCTTCCAGGTTCCATGTGAGCGTATACCAGATCAGGATATGGCCGCCTTCCTGAAGATTAAGACCGAATCCGGCACTCGCCGGCTGGATCAGCAGCATCCTTATCTTTTTTTGATTCCATGCATGGATTGTTTCAGGTTTTCCGTCAAATACAACGGCATCCTTGAAATGATCTGTGATTGCAATGACATCGGTCCTATAATGATACGCCACAAGCAATGGTGATTGTTCATTATCATATATGTATTGGAGCTGTTCTATCTTTGCTTCGTGTATTTTTACATAGTCATGTACCGCATTCGTATAGACTATTCCGGAAGCTATCTGGGCAAGTTTTGAAACGAGTACTGCCGGATTAACTGCCTTGATCAGCGCATCTTCAATAAAAATCTTTGAATCCTTTACCATCTTTATGTAAGTCTGATACTCTTTAAGGGACATATATGCCCTGACAGTCTTATAGACAACTGGCGGAAGTGTCAGATTCGAATTATCAAGGGATACCACGATATCGCTTATTTTATTATAAATCCTCTGTTCCGCCCCAATTGTCGGAATCCACTCTGTTACCTTGTTCCTGATAGTCTTCCATGCCATGAAGTATTTCTGGTGATATTCATACATTGTCCTGCCTAGTCTCTGACCAGAATCCAGCAAAGCTATCAGGCTCCAGAGGTCGTCAAGTCCGTTCGGTGCCGGCGTTCCAGTCAGTCCTATCAGACGTTCCGCATATGGCATGATATCAATGAGACTTTGTGTCCTCTTTGAATCAGGATTTTTAAAAGACTGGTATTCATCAACAATAAGCATTGGGAAACACCATTCTGTTCCGAAATATCTTACCATTTGTGACAGCAGGTCCCGTGATATAAAATACATTGTCGGTGGTGCAGTTTTTGCCTCCTCAAAAAGAATCTCTCTTTTTGCTTTTGTCAGCTCACTTCCCTTATCATCTATGAGAAATGATTTATACCTGATGTCAATGTCTATCTTATTCATTTCATCGATCCATGAAGAACGTGCAATTGTCTTCGGTGCGATGACAAGACAGTGATACTGCATCCTGTTGGTGATCACAAGTTCACATACTGTCGCAAGCGCTATCCGTGTTTTTCCAAGCCCCATCTGCAGGAACAGACCGCATTTTGGAGTATTTACGCAAAAGTCCACAAGCTCCTCCTGGTACCCATGCAGCCCAAATAATTGTGATAGAATTTTATTCATACTCTTTTCCTCGCTAAAATTATATTTTTGACTATAAATGAGCAAATTTAAAAAATTGCACAATAAGATTATGCTACTAAAGCCA